>JAPPHZ010000019.1:18585-72292 GCA_028820935.1 bacterium
GAAGAAGACGATGATCACGCCGACGAAGAGGACGACCACGCCCACGAAGAAGACGGCGGACACGTCCACACCGGCGCGGATCCCCACTTCTGGCTCGATCCGCTGCGAGTCGCCAAAGCCGCTCTCCTGATCGCAGAGGCGCTTACGGAGATCGACCCGTCGGGTGACTGGATGTCCCGGGCGGAGGCCTACGCAGCCACCCTGACCGAACTGGACGCCGAGATCCAGGACATCCTTGCCCCGATCCCACACGAGAACCGCGTGCTGATCACGAACCACGACTCGCTCGGCTACTTCGCTGATCGTTACGAGTTCGAGGTCATCGGCGTGGTCATTCCGGGCGGCTCAACACTGGCCGATCCCAGTTCGGCAGAGCTCGCCGCGTTGGTCGAGGAGATCGTGGAAGAAGGCGTGAAGGTGATTTTCGCCGAGACCATCGATTCCACCGCCCTGGCGGAGGCGGTTGCGGCCGAGGCCGGCACCGACGTGGCAGTTGTCACGCTCCACACCGGATCTTTGGGTGAGCCGGGAACGGAGACCGACAACGTCGTCGGAATGCTCAGAAGCAACGCCATGAGGATCGCCGACGCGCTCTCTTAAGAGGGTGCTACAGCTCGGCGCCGCTTGCGGTGCGCGGCGCCGAGAAGGACTCTGAGAGTTCGCCGGTGGCAACCGCCTGACTCGAGATCTGCCGGCTACCTCGCGACCCTTTCCGTTAGGGGTAACCTCCCAGCACTCCTGCAACACTGCAGGCAACCGTCACAGCCTCCCACAGAGCAAGGGTCTGATACCCCATGGAATGGTTTACCGAACCCTTCGCGTTCGCCTTCCAGCAGCGGGCGATGCTGGGTGGCGCGCTGGCCGCCATCGCCGGCGCCGTGGTCGGGACCTGGGTGGTGATTCGGGGTATGAGCTTCCTGGGTGACGCCCTGATCCACGGGGTGATACCGGGGATCACGCTGGCCATCCTCCTCGACTTCAACGTGTTCATAGGAGCGGGGATGGCGGCGGTGGTCATGATCGCCGGGATCAACCTGGTCCACCGCCAGACCGTTTTCTCCGAGGACACCGGTATCGGGCTGCTGTTCGTGGGAATGCTGGGTCTGGGGGTCATCTTCATCTCCCGGTCTCCTTCCTACAGCGGCGGGATCACGGCGATCCTCTTCGGCGACACGCTGGGGGTCCAGGCGTCGGATATCCAGGTCCTGGCGGTGGTGACGGCCGTAGTGGTCCTGGTCTCGCTCATCCTCTACCGACCTTTTCTCGTGCTGTCCTTCAACGAGACCAAGGCCAGCCTGCTGGGGCTACGCCCTTCTCTCACCAACGCCGCCCTGCTGACGTTGATCACCCTCTCCATAGTCGGCTCGTACCGGACTGTCGGAACCTTGCTGGCATTCGGCCTGCTGGTCGGGCCTCCTGCAACGGCCGCTCTCCTGGTGCGGCGGGTTCCCTCCATGATGGTCATGAGCGCGGTTATAGGGGTTTTCAGCGTCGCCGCCGGACTGGTGGTCAGTTACCACGCGAACACTTCGGGGTCGGCAACCATGGCAGTCCTCCCGGTGGTGCTGTTCTTTCTGGTACTGGCCGTCACCAACCTCCGGGAGAAAGTTGCGTCAACGGCAAAGGATGCGCGCGGTGACAGCCAGACCGGTGTCTGCTAGCCTTGGTGCCTCGTAATCTCAGTCGGATTCCGTCCGGATGGTAACGGTCGGGCCCGGCGGGGAGCCGTCAGCACGAAAGGAGCCCGGATGGGTGGGCACGACACGCACGAGTGCGATACGCATGAGCACCACGGCGATGAGGAAGGCCACGTTCACGACTCGCACGAGTGCGATGACCACGAGCACCATGCCAATGAGCATGAGCATGATGACCACGAGTGCGATACGCATGAGCACCACGGCGATGAGGAAGGCCACGTTCACGATCCACACGAGTGCGACGGCCACGAGCACCACGGCCACTGAGTAACGAGCGACCGCTGGGATCGGAGCGGTAATACGTCCGGTCGCACGGTTACTCGAAGAAAGCCGAAGGATTCAACTCCTCCGGCTTTTCGCGTCCGGGACCTACCCGACGGCGTTGAGGGCGGCCCTCAGGAGTCTGCGTGCTCCGCCTTTGGAGAGGGGCTCGTTGAAGTTGCCGCACTTGGGCGACTGGACGCACGAAGGGCACCCGGAGATGCACCGGCACCGAGCGAGTGCCGCCACCGTGGCCATGACCAATTCCTCGCCCGCCGGGTACGCCACCGGAGCGATGCCGGAGCCACCCCGGTAGCCCTCATGGATGAAGATGGTGGCCTCTCCCGTCTGCGGGTGGTGCGTGACGGAGAGGCCACCTATATCGGAACGATCGCAGATCGCGAACAGCGGGAGCATGGCGATCATGGTGTGTTCCGCGGCGTGAAGCGACCCGGGTGCCTCCCGCCGGTCGATACCGGCCCGATCCATGACCGAGGCGGGCACGGTGAACCAGAAGGCGTCGGTCTCTATCTGCGTCGGGGGCAGTTCCAGGGGGATGGTTCGCCGGTCGTTGCCTCTATCTCTCATCCGATACTTGCGGCGGTAGCCCAGCACATGGGCCGACACCCGCACCGGGCCGAGGAAACTGCCCATCGCCCCCACCCGACCCTGCTCGGAGACCCCTAGCACGTCGAGAGCTTTCTGGACGTGCGGCTCTGTGTAGTAATCCACGCGGGCGCTCCGGGCGCGGACCTCCAGCCCGGCCACGTCCAGCTCCTCCACCAGGTAGGTGCGGCCCTGGTGCAGGTAGACGGCGCCCTCATGTGCGTCCGAGAAGGCCCGGTCCCAGTCCACCTCACCGATCACCCGGCGGGAATCGACGTCGTAGATGGAGAACGAGCGGGCGTCGGATGACCGGATGCTCCTTCCGTGGGCGGGCGACCGGCGGCCCGCCCAGAGCAGCCGGCGGTCCTCGACTCGCAGTTCGCCTTCTCCGACCAAGCGGGCCCCCGACTCCCATAGATCATCTCCGAAGACGGGCCGGTCACGCCAGCCGAGAGGTAGCTCGTGGGCAGCGCAACTCAGGTGATAGTCCATGACGTTGGGGTTGGTCGGGTTGACGACCGCGGCTTCGGGCGTCCGGCCGAAGAGCTCGTCCGGATGGTGGACGAAATACTGGTCCAGGGCGTCCTCTCCGGCCACCAGGACGACCAGCGCCATGTCCTGTTCCCGGCCGGCCCGGCCGGCCTGCTGCCGGAACGAGGAAATGGTGCCGGGGAACGTGCACAGCAAGGCCGCGTCCAAGCCCCCGATGTCGACGCCCAGCTCGAGGGCATTGGTGGCGGAGATGCCGACCAGTTCTCGCGAGAAGAGCCGGGCCTCGATGTCCCGCCGGTCCCGGGCCGTGTAGCCGGCACGATACGGAGAAATCCGGTCGGCGTCGGCGCCCAGGCGGCGGGCGGCGTTGACATGGATCAGCTCGGTGGCGCGCCGGCTGCGACCGAAGGCGATCGTATGGATACCGCGGCGCACCAGGTCGACGTACAGATCGGTCGTCTCTGCGATCGAGGATCGGCGGCCGGCGGACTCCTCCTTGAGCGGCGGGTTCCATATCGCCACCATCCGTTCACCGGTAGCGGAGTCGTCGCTGTCCACCAGCGAAACGTCCAGGCCGCACAGGCGCTCGGCCAGATCCACCGGGTTGCCGATGGTGGCGGAGGTAAGCACGAAGGTGGGATCGGCGCCGTAGTGGGCGGCCAGACGGCGCAGGCGCCGGATGATGTTGGCTGTGTGGCTACCGAACATCCCCCGCAGGTAGTGCATCTCGTCGATCACGACGTGACCCAGGCGGGACAGGAAGTCCTTCCACAGGCCGTGGTTGGGGAGGATCCCGTAGTGCAGCATGTCCGGGTTGGTCAGGATGACGTTGGCGCGCCTCCGGACCCGGGAACGCTGCTCGCGTGGAAGATCGCCGTCGTACGCGGATACCTTCATCTGCGGGAGGCTCAAGGCCTGGATGGAACCGAGCTGGTCCTGGGCCAGTGCCTTGGTCGGGAAGATGAGCAGGGCGGTGCTGGTCCCAACCTCGAGCATTCGTTCGGCAATCGGTGCCTGGTAGCACAGCGTCTTACCCGATGCGGTGCCGGAGACCACCACCGTGTGGGTCCCGGCCCTGATCGAGCGGATCGCCCGGGCCTGGTGGCCGTATAGACGCCCGATGCCCTTGCCGGCGAGCCGCTCGGATAGGGTCGGATCGAGAGGGGGATCCAAGTCCTCGAAACGAGCCGGGCGGGCAGGAAAGATCCGGGCATGGACCAGGTCCCCCGGAAAGCGTTCGCTCTTCTCCCAACCCGAGACCAAGTCCCGGAAGTCAGTACTTGCCATGGTCTCGATCCTCTCGCAGCCCGGTGGACACCGGCCACGCGGTCGCCGGCTATTACCCGACTATCGGCACGGAGCGACGAAGTTTCAACCCCCTTGAAGCGGACTTCACGTCAGGCTGGGGAGTCTCTCCGGGAGCATCAGGTTGAGGTCGTCCTCGGTGAGTTCGAGTATCTCATCGGCGAGGTCATTCATCTCTCGCGAGACGCTGTGCCGATCAGGTGTGGCGATCACCACCCGTGCGCCCAGTTCCTGTGCCGATCGCACGGCTTCCGCCAGATCGCGATCACCGGAGAAGATCACGGCCGTATCGAAAGCCCCGCGGCCGGCCAGCCGGGTGATGTCGGAGCACAGCATGGTGTCGACCCCGCGCTGGCGGCGTTCGGGCCGGAAGGTCCACTGCTGATCGAACTCCTCCATTACCCGATCCGGATCGAGGTCGAGCGCCACCGCGGTGCGGGTCAGCGCATCACGGATACCCTGCTCGAACCACGGCCGGTACTCCACGATGTGACCCAAGCGGAGCTGGATTCCGGCTGTCTGGCCGAGGGCCGAGAAGAAGCGGCGCTGGCCGTCCGCCAGCTCGTGGCCGCTATCGAACCGGGCGTCGTACCAGTAGACCCGGAGGAACCGCGCTCCCCGTTCGAAGGTCAGGTCCTGGAACCAGGAGACGACGGCTTCGCTGTCCATCCGCACGTTGCGGGGATTCTCATCGAGGGCCCGGGCGCCCTCAGCCCTCAGAAACCCTGCGTTCACAAACCCGGCATAAGTAGGCAACGTCATTGAAGGCCCTCTCAATCGCTAATAGATACGAGAACAATGGTGATCGATGTGATACATGGCGCTCGCCGGTCACAAGCCATGCCGCCGGAGGCGGGTCCCAATGGATTGGGCGGCACCCTTCCAACGATAGCTTGATGGCTCTCCAATGCTTAACCTTGGACCGATGCCTTCGATCTCCACGGGCCGCCTGTGGCGCCACAACCTCACCGGAGACCGGCGCCAGGTGGTGGTGGTGCTGGTCGTGTCGGCGCTCAGCCTGACCTTTCTCAACTTCGGGACCAACCCGGCGTGGTTCGTGGCCGTGCTGGAGACGGTGGGTGCAGGCGGTTGGGCCGAGCGGGCTAGGGGTGCCTTCGAGGGATCGGACTCCGCCCAACTCAACCGGTTGATCTTCTGGGGCGGTGCGCAGATCCTGGCGTACACCCTTCTCCCGGTTGCGGCCATCAAGCTGGTCCTCAAGGACAGAATCCGGAACTACGGGCTCCGGATGAAGGGGATCGGAGCGCACGGCGGCACCTACGTGATCCTGCTGGCGCTATCGATCCCCTTCGTGGTCCTCGCTTCCTTCACGCCGGCATTCCAGGCCAAGTACCCGTTCTACGACCTGGCCCCCGGTGAAGGGCTGTGGCCCGCCATGACGGTCTGGTGGGTGGTCTACGGCTTGCAGTTCGTGGCGCTCGAGTTCTTCTTCCGCGGGTTCATGGTGCACGGTCTCAGCGCCCGCTTCGGCTACCTGTCGGTGTTCGTGATGATGGTCCCGTACAACATGCTTCACTACAGCAAGCCGGTTGCCGAAGCACTGGCGGCGATCCTCGGAGGGATCATCCTCGGATCGCTGTCGTTGCGGAGCCGGTCCATCTGGTGGGGAGTCGGCGTTCATGTCGGGGTGGCGGCCACCATGGATGTGGCCGCCCTTGCCCACAAGGGCTTCCTGTGGTGAGCGAGCCGAGTGGTCGACGGCCCCTGGTCGCGGCCGTGGAAGCTGTCGGGGTCGGGGTCGCCGGGGCGGCGCTGGCCTGGCTGTTCATCGCGGCCCTGCGATGGGTTCCGGCCGCGCTGGCGGGCGCCGCGGTGGGGGCGGCCGGGCTAAACGGGGCGATCAGCGGCGCCAAGGGCATCTACCAGTGGCGCCGGCCCCGCGGCTGGGTGTGCTGGGGACTGGACTCCACCTGGGGGCTGATCAGCGTGGCAGGCGGGGTGCTGCTGCATCTGGTCAACGCCTTCTACCCGTCCTCGTACTTCGACGGCATGAGCCGCCGCACCAACCGCCATGTGTACGAGGCCGGTTTCACCTTCCGGTCCCGGTTCGCCATCACCTTCGGCAACGTGGTCTCGGCCGCCGGGGGCGACACCGGCCTCCGTGGGGATTCACCGCAGGTGACACGGCGAAGGCGCCTGATCGACGTGCACGAGGAGGCGCATGTCTTCCAGAACCGATCGTTCGGCCCCCTCTACGTTCTCGGATACGGCGCCTGGCTGCTGCTGGCGGGCGCGGCCGGCCTGTTGGTCGGGCTGGTGCTGGATCGGAGCAACTGGCGATCGGTGGTGGAGACCTTCGCCTACTACGACAACCCCTTCGAATACTGGGCCTACCGCAAGGACCGGTACTGGCCGCCCCACGGTGCCCATCCCCGCTTCGTCTGGAGGCCCGGGAACCAGTGCCGGCCGGGCGAAGATCCGTAGAGCCTCCTCGTAAGAACGCGAAAAACTGCGGGCGAACAGGCTCCGCACGCCGGGCCCTCCCCCACCGCCGCCACCTTGGTGTCGAGCGCGTTCCGTCCTCCCCCAGGGTGGGGGCTGCCTCGACGATTTGTTCTCTCTCACGGTCCGGCCGACGTCGGGTCCGGATCGCAGGTGCTTCAACCCTGATTCCTGATGTGGGCGAGACGGCAACCGATGCGGCCAGGGTCGGTGTGCCCTTCCGTGTCGCTTCGACAAACCGTCCATCCGGCATGGAGAATCGCGGTTAACGGTTGACCACTACCATAAAATGAAGGTGTGACACGAGCGGGTGAAGAAGGGCCGATTCCTCTTTTTCGATGGGGAGTCACGTAGCGAGAGGATGCAAGAGGCCGCCTGGAAGTGTCGCCGCCTAGACGAGGTCTCATGAGCACGAACCAACCCGATCACGCAGATCGCTAGCCTTTCACCCCATGGGCATATTCAGGACAATATGGGCATATTCAGGACAATCAGGTCCGTAGCGCGGTTCCGGACCTTCGAAAGAGACCCCGACCTGCGGCGCATGCAGTCGTCGGCAAATATCGACGACCTTCGCCTCATCGCTCGCCGCCGCCTGCCCCGAGGGGTGTTCGACTACGTGGACGGCGCTGCCGAGGACGAGATCACGTACCGTCGCAACAGCTCCGACTATCACAATTGGGAGTTCGTTCCCTCCGTGCTCCGGGACGTATCCCACATCGATACCTCCACCACCCTGCTCGGCCGGCCCCTCCCGATGCCGGTGGTCCTAGCCCCTACCGGCTTCACCAGGATCGTCGATCCGGGGGGCGAGCTGCCGGTGGCTCGGGCCGCGGCGCGCCGTGGCATCCCCTATTCCCTGTCCACGCTGGGGACCCGTTCCATCGAGGAAGTGGCCGACGCGGGCGCCGGGGGTCGCAACTGGTTCCAGGTGTACGTCTGGAAGGACCGCGAGCTGGTTCGCAACATGATCGAGCGGGCGGCCGATTGCGGCTACGAAGCGCTGTGCATCACCGTCGACCTGGCGGTTCCGGGACGCCGGGAACGGGACGTGCGCAACGGGATGACCCTGCCCCCCAAGCTGGGGCTGGACATGCTCTTCGACGGATTGCGGAGGCCGTCGTGGACATGGCGTTTCCTCAACGCCGAACCGATCACCTTCTCCAACGTGGTGGGCCTTACCGACCATGACGGCAGCTCGGCCGTCGCCCTTGCCAGCCTGGTCCACGACCAGTTCGATGCCAGCCTCTCGTGGTCGGACATCGAGTGGTTCCGTTCGGTCTGGGACGGCCCGATCATCATCAAGGGGATCCAATCCGTGGCGGACGCTCGGCGGGCGGTCGAGCACGGCGTGGATGCCATCGCCGTCTCCAACCACGGCGGCCGACAGCTCGAAGGCGCCCCCACGTCCATCGAGCTCATCGAGCCGATTGCCCAGGAAGTAGGCAACGACGCGGAGATCATCTGCGACGGCGGCGTACGGCGGGGGTCCGACATCCTGAAGGCACTCGCTCTGGGCGCCCGGGCGGTGATGGTGGGCCGCGCCTACCTGTACGGGCTGGGCGCCGGCGGGGAGAAGGGAGTCGACTGGGTTCTCGACTTCTTGGCCGAGACCATGCGCTCTACCATGGCGCTGGCCGGAGTGCGGTCGGTTGGCGAGGTGGGCCGGGACCTCGTGCGGCGCCGACCCTAGGGTCGGGAGTCGCCGAGGAGAAACACCATGAACATCGATGGTCTGGTAGTCGCCGACGAGCTGTACCAGTTCATCACCGAGGAGGCGCTCCCGGGCAGCGGCGTGGACCCCGGTGCCTTCTGGAAGGGATTCTCCGACCTGATCCACGACTTCGGTCCTCGGAACCGGGACCTGCTCTGCCAGCGCGCCGAGCTCCAGGCTGCTATCGACGGTTGGCATCGGGCCAACCGGGACGGGGCCTTCGATCGGGCGGCCTACCGGGCCTTCCTGGAGGAGATCGGCTATATCGAGCCGAGGGGCCCGGTGTTCTCCATCACCACCTCCGGCGTGGACCCCGAGGTGGCCGGGGTGGCCGGCCCCCAGCTGGTGGTCCCGATCACGAACGCCCGGTTCGCCCTCAACGCCCTGAACGCCCGATGGGGATCCCTCTACGACGCCCTCTACGGAACCGATGCTCTGGGCGACCCGCCCCCGGCGGGTGGGTACGACCCGGCCCGCGGTCGGCGGGTGGTTACCTGGTCCCGGAGCTTCCTGGACGATGTGGTCCCGCTGTCCGGCGGCTCGCACGCCGACGCCGCCCGGTATTCGGTGGCGGATGGCGGGTTGCGGGTGCTGCTGTCACCGGGCGTCGCCACCGGCCTGGCCCAACCTGACCAGCTGGCCGGTTACCAGGGATCCCCCGACGCCCCCACCGCGGTGCTGCTCCGGAACAACGGCCTTCACATCGCCATCGAGATCGACCCCGAGCGTCCCGTAGCCGCCGACGATCCGGCCGGCGTGTCCGACATCGTGCTGGAGGCGGCGGTCACCACCATCCTCGACCTCGAGGACTCCATCGCCGCCATCGACGCGGCGGACAAGGCGCTCGCCTACCGCAACCTGCTGGGCCTGACCAGGGGTGATCTGACCGCCGAGGTGACCAAGAACGGCCGGGCCTTCACCCGCCGGCTGGCACGGGATCGGACCTACACCGCGCCCGACGGGTCGGGCTTCACGCTTCCCGGTCTCTCCCTGTTCCTGGCCCGCAACGTGGGCCACCTGATGACCACACCTGCCGTCCTCGATCGAGACGGGAACGAGGCCCACGAGGGTCTGGTGGACGCCATGGTCACCACTCTGGTGGCGTGTCATGACCTCAGAGGACGAGCCGGCAGGCGCAACTCCCGGACCGGTTCCTACTACGTCGTCAAACCCAAGATGCACGGATCCGCGGAGGCGCGCTTCACGTCCGACGTTTTCGACCATGTGGAGGACGTGCTGGGCCTGCCTCGCGACACGGTCAAGATCGGTCTGATGGACGAGGAGCGCCGCACCACGCTCAACCTGGCCGAGTGCATCCGGGCCGCCCGGTCGAGAATCGTCTTCATCAACACCGGCTTTCTCGATCGCACGGGCGACGAGATCCACACTTCCATGGAAGCCGGGCCGATGGTGCCCAAAACCCGCATGAAGGCCCAGGGCTGGATCCAGGCCTACGAGGACTGGAACGTGGATGTGGGTATCGCCTGCGGTCTGCGGGGCAGGGCACAGATCGGCAAGGGGATGTGGGCTGCGCCCGACCTCATGGCGGCCATGCTCGAGGAGAAGGTGGGCCACCCGGAGGCCGGCGCCGACTGCGCGTGGGTGCCCTCCCCGACCGCCGCCACCCTCCACGCCACCCACTACCACCGGGTTGACGTGACCGCCCGCCAGGACGAGATAGCCGACCGCCCGCCGCGAGACCTGGCAGAGCTGCTCGAGATACCGCTGGCCCCGAGTGCCGACTGGACATCGGACGAGATCGCCGCCGAGCTCCGCAACAACGCGCAGGGGATCCTGGGCTACGTGGTTCGATGGGTCGATCAGGGCATAGGCTGCTCCAAGGTTCCCGATATCAACGACATCGGCCTCATGGAGGACCGGGCCACCTGCCGCATCTCGTCCCAGCACATCGCCAACTGGCTTCACCACGGGGTGGTGGACCGCCGCCAGGTCATGGAGACGATGAAGACGATGGCGGTGGTGGTCGATCGCCAGAACGCCGGCGATCCCGGCTACAAGCCCATGGCGCCGGCCTTCGACGGCCCTGCGTTCCGGGCTGCATGCGATCTGGTGTTCCTCGGGACGCAGCAGCCCTCCGGCTATACCGAACCGATCCTGCACGCCCGGCGCGCCGAACTGAAGCGCCGCCGAACCGCTAGCTGATCGGCCCGAGGAGGCGCGCCTCGCGTCGCGCCCAACGGCCGGACGGACCAGCCTCGCCGCGAGGGCCATATACTCCGGCATCCCGAGTCGAACAAGAGGTCTGACGTATGTCTTCAGATGCTGTACTGGTGATCGCGCTGGTGGCCGGGCTGGCCGCCCTGGTCCTGGCTGTCTACTACGCCCGGGTGGTCATGGCCGCCGACCAGGGCAACGACCGCATGCAGGAGCTCTCGGCAGCCATCCGGGAGGGCGCCAACGCCTTCATGAGGCGTGAGTACACGTGGGTGGCCGTCTTCGTGGTGGTGCTGGCCGTCCTCATATCGGTGGTCCTCCCCTGGGGGGCGCCGTGGGGTTCGATTGCGTACATCTTCGGAGCGGTGCTGTCGGCAGCCGCCGGCTTCGCGGGCATGCGGATCGCGACGGCGGCCAACTCCCGGACCGCTGAGGCGGCCCGGCTCGGCGGGGTGAAGCGCGCCCTGCCGGTGGCCTTCCGCGGGGGCGCGGTCATGGGGTTCTGCGTAGCCGGACTGGGCCTGCTGGGAGTGACCATCGGCTATCTACTGTTCGTCGAGGTGCTGAGCATCAGCGACTCGGACCAGTACAACATCATCGCCGCCATCGGCCTGGGAGGGTCGTCCATCGCCCTCTTCGCCAGGGTGGGCGGCGGCATCTACACCAAGGCGGCCGACGTGGGGGCCGATCTGGTGGGGAAGGTCGAGGCAGGTATTCCCGAGGACGACCCCCGCAACCCGGCGGTGATCGCCGACAACGTCGGTGACAACGTGGGCGACGTGGCCGGCATGGGGGCCGACCTGTTCGAGTCCTACGTCGGATCGATCGTGGCCCCGATCGCCTACGCGGCCATCGTGTTCTCATCGAGGTCCTTCGCCACCGAGGCGATCATCTTCCCCCTGGCCGTGGCCGCAATCGGGATGTTCGCCGCCATCATCGGCTCCTTCTTCGTACGGGTGACCGGGGACAACCTGGCCAAGGCCCTGCACCGCGGGAACAATGTGGCGGTCGGCCTCACCGTCATCGGCGTCCTGATCCTCACCAACGTGGTGTTCGGGGGATCGGGCGGGGTGGAGAACCCCTTCGGCCTGTCCCTGGCCGTGCTGGTAGGCCTGGCAGTGGGGATCTGCGTGGGCAAGATATCGGAGATATTCACCTCCGACCATTACAAGACCGTCAAGGAGATCGCACGCCAGTCCGAGACCGGTCCGGCCACTGTGATACTGGCCGGCATATCCGAGGGGATGCGGTCCGCGGCCATCTCCGTGGTGGTGGTAGCCGCCGGGATCGCCGGCGCCTACGCCGCCGGAGACTGGGCGATCGGAGACGGCGGAGGGATCTACGGCGTGGCCATCGCCGCCATCGGCGTTCTCTCCACGCTCGGGATCACGGTGGCGGTGGACGCCTACGGTCCGATAGCCGACAACGCCGGGGGCATCGCCGAGATGGCCCACCTGCCGCCCGAGGTGCGGGAGGCCACAGACGAGCTGGACGCGCTGGGCAACACCACCGCCGCACTGGGAAAGGGCTTCGCCATCGGATCGGCGGCGGTAACGGCGCTGGCGCTGTTCGCCGCCTTCACCCAAGCCGTCGGCCTGGACGCCATCGACATCACCAACGTGGGCACGACCGTCGGCCTGTTCCTGGGCGGCATGTTCCCGTTCCTGTTCGCCGCTCTCACCATCAAGGCGGTCGGGAGAGCCGCCTTCCGGATGATCGAGGAGGTGCGGCGCCAGTTCCGCGAGATCCCCGGATTGCTGGCGGGCGATCCGAGCGCTCGGCCCGAGTACGCCCGGGCGGTGGACATCGCCACCGGTTCGGCGTTGCGGGAGATGGTGATTCCGGGCGCCCTGGCAGTGGCCCTACCGCTGGTGGTGGGCTTCATCGACGTGGAGGCTCTGGGAGGCCTGCTGGCCGGCGCTCTGGTGACCGGGTTCCTCCTGGCAATCTTCATGGCCAACGCCGGGGGTGCCTGGGACAACGCCAAGAAGCTCATCGAGAGCGGCGCCTTCGGGGGCAAGGGCTCGGAGCAGCACAAGGCGGCGGTTATCGGCGACACGGTGGGCGATCCGTTCAAGGACACTTCCGGTCCGGCGATGAACATCGTCATCAAGGTGATGACGATCGTCTCCCTGATCTTCTCCGCCGCATTCATCTGATCTGTTACCACCCAGTTCCGTCGTGAAACGGGTGCTGCTGGTCCGCCACGGGGAGTCCGAAGCCAACGCCGGCGAGATCTGGCAGGGTGCCACCTCCTCACCGTTGACCGCCAGGGGTCGCCACCAGGCCGGATTGGCCGCCGAGCGGTTGGCCGGCGGACGGTTCGATCTGGTGGAGAGCTCCGACCTCGAGCGGTCCCTTCACACCGCCGAGATAGCCGGCTTCCGGCCGCGGGTGAAGGCCGGTTGGCGGGAAGGCGACATCGGTGTCTGGGAGGGCCGGCCCGGCGAGTGGGTCGAAGCCCACTACGGCCAAGACCTGACCCGGCTGCACGGGGACTACGACCTGCGGATGGGCGAGACCGGTGAGTCACCCCGCCAGGTGTCCGAGCGGGGCTGGGAGGCGCTGGCCGGACTGTTGAGCCGTCTCGAGGAGGGGCAGACCGGCCTGGTGTTCACCCACGGCGGCCTGATCGAACTGGTGCTGTGGCGGCTGCTGGGTCTTCCGATAGGGCGCCGCCGCCTCGGGTTCCTGTCCAACACTTCCCTTTGCGAATTGGCATTCGAGGACGGGGAGGCGTGCATCCTGCGCTACAACGACGCCGCCCATCTCGGGCCGGTGTCCTTCTGGGCCGATGTCAACCGGGACGGAGGCGGCATCGTGGTCGATCTGATCCGCCACGGTGTCACGCAGGCCAATCTGGAACGGCGCGCCCAGGGGCGAGTCGACAGCGATCTGCATCCCTGGGGACGGGAGCAGGCCCGGCGGCTGGCATCATGGATCGGGAAGGTTGACGAAGTCTTCTCCTCCACGCTGCGAAGGGCGTCGGTCACGGCAGAGATTGCACTCGGGCGGCCGCCCGTGCTGGTGGACGAACGGGTCGAGATGAGCTTCGGCGAATGGGAAGGTGAGCTGTGGGAGGAACTCGAGGCGTCGGGCCGGCTCAGCGGCTATCCCCGGGACGGAAAGGACATCCGGCGGGGCGGCACCGGCGAGACCTGGAGCGAGGCCCAGGAGCGGGTGACCGCGTTCATCAGCAGCCTTGCCGGCACCTACTCGGGGCGCCGGGTAGCGGCCGCGTCACACGGCGGGGCGATCAAGGCCTATTCCACCGCGGTCCTGGGATTCGACTACGGCAAGGCCCGGTTGCTGGGTCCACTGGAGAACACGTCGGTCACCCAGGTGGCGATCGCGCCGGACGGGCACTCGACGCTGGCCACCTACAACATCACCCACCACCTCGAGGGCCTGGAGGGCTAGCTCCGGGAACTCCCTTGCAGGCACCTCTCTCAACAGTCCGCTCAGATTCCTGTGGGACCATAGGTGGCTGTGAGGGGAGCAGACGAGACCGTCGTCCTGGTGGTGGAGGACGATCCGAATATCGCCCGCCTGGTGGACGTGTACCTGCGACGGGACGGCTACCGGGTGTACAAGGCGGCGGACGGCGCCACCGGGCTCGACCGTATCAAGCAGTACCGGCCCAAGCCGGTCATCCTCGACATCGGGTTGCCCGGCGATGTCGACGGCATCCAGCTGTGCCGCGAGTTGAGGGCCACTTCCGATATCCCCATCATCATGCTCACCACCTGGGCCGTTGTCACGGTGGACGACGACGGTCCCGGTATCAGCCGCGAGGACCGGCCCCACGTGTTCGAACGCCTCCTACGTGGCCCGGCACACGCCCCGGATCGAAGAGGCCGGCTCGGGTCTGGGCCTCACCATCGTGGCCGAACTGACCGAGGTCATGGGAGGCACGGTGAGCATCACCGCCCGCCGGCCCACCGGCACCCGATTCATCGTGCAGCTCCCCGCCACGGAACATTGAGTCCATCGTGAGCAGGCGCACCAGGTTCGTCACAGGAGCAGTGGTCGCGATGTTGTGGGTGGCCATCGCCGCGGTCGGATGGTGGAGCCTGCGGACCGACGGACCGGAACCGGTAGATCTGGAGGCGGCTGTAGCTCGGCTGGAAACCGCACCCGGCGACGACAGCGGCGGCTTACCGGCCTCCGAGTCTGACGACCGTGCCTTGGGCTCCACGCCCGCCACCGGGTCCAGCGAGGACTCCGGAGTGGCACCGAGCGCCGGACCGGATGCTTCGGTCAGCACGTCGACCGCCGCGGCCGGGGACAACACCGCGTCGACGGAAGCCGGCAGCGAGACGACAGCTGTGGACACCGAGGCGGCCGGCTTGGCGGGGGTATGGACCGTAGTTACCAGCGAAGGCACCGACGGGACGACCGGAGAAGCCCCGGTCAGCCTTGCCGGATACCGGGTGGTGGAGGTGCTGGCGGGCGGTGTTGACGAGTCCACCGTGGTGGGTCGCACCGCCGACGTGGCCGGCGCCATCGAGCTGCGAGGCGGCACTCTGGTTGCCGCGACTGTGCAGGTCGAGATGGCCACTCTGCGGACCGACGACAGCCACCGTGACAGCCATGCGCGCAAAGCCCTCGACACCGAGGGGTTTCCGCTGGCCACATTCAAGCTCGCAGAGCCGGTGGAGTTGCCCGCCGGGGTGTCCGAGGGCGAGCGTTTCTCAGGATCGGTCCTGGGAGACCTCACGATCAAGGGGGTAACCAACCGCGTCGTGTTCGATCTGGAAGCTCAACTCGCCGGCGACGGCATCGTGGTCGTGGGTTCGGCTCCGGTGAC
Organism: bacterium; assembly: GCA_028820935.1. NCBI lineage: Bacteria > bacterium. The sequence continues at coordinate 34,112 of JAPPHZ010000019.1, forward strand.
CTTCAGCGACTACGGAGTGACCGCCCCGACGTCCATCGCCGTCATCTCGGTCGAGGACCACGGCATCATGGAGTTCCAACTCTTCTTTGCCCGGTGAGCATCGGCTGGTAGCCGTGCAAGTCCGCGCGACGCCGCAGCACCGACGTTCGTCTAGGCCGGTCCCGAGCGGGCCGCAAATGGCCCCCGAAAAACCGCGACCCGCACACGGTCCCCTGGATGGACGGACAAGGCCTCTCGCACAGCCTTGGGCAAGGTGGTCTGTCCTTTGGACGTAATAGTTGATTCAATCATTTATCACCACCACTTTCCGTGATAACTCCAATATCATTACATCAGTCACAACAGCAAGGATTCTCACCGAAGTCATGGGGTCTCGGTCAGCGATCCGGCGACCCTTTCCTTGATCCCCTCGGGCCGGTTCGATCCGATCGGTGTGGCGTCATCAACCGGCGTAGGTGCTTAGCGATATGCAACTCATGACTCAGGTGGGACAGCAACGTACCCGCAGCTCAGAACGCAGAAAACACTTCGAGGCCCCGGTCGGCTCGAGCGCAGCGGGCGGCTAGCGAGTCTCCCACACGATCAGCGAGGCCCAGTCGTCGACCTCGGGATCCTCCATGTAGTTCTCCAGCACCCCGCGGGCCTCGAAGCCGTTCGCGATCTGGAAGCTCAGGGTCCGGTCGTACAGTTCGCCGGCGGCCACCTTCTCCACGTACTCGGCGGCGGACATGTTGTCCTTGTGCCGGGCGTATCCGGGGATCACCCCGCCGGCGACGATGCCTCGCAGGCCGAGAGTCCGGCACACCTCCTGGCGCAGGTCGTACAGGCGGCTGCCGATCCCGCGGCGGCGGTAGCGAGGGTCCACCGCGATGTCGGTGCCGTAATACCACTCGCCGGTCGGATCGTGTCCGGCCTTGTGCTCCCCGGACATGATGTCCTTCATGCGGTGCTGGGGGCGGGACAGGTCGAAGTGGACCCTCACCCCCAAGCCCATCGCGATCGGCGTCTCGCCGTCCAGTACCACGAAGTTCCCCTCGGGGAAGACCTCGGCGAGCTCGACCAGTTCCGCGGCGTTGTAGAGGTCCGCGGGGTTCACGCTGGGAAAAGACCGGAGTTCGAGTGCCTCCAGTTGCCGGGCCCATCGGGCCTCCAGATTCATGTAGCGGAGGTCTTCGGTCACCCCCAAAATTATACTTCCGGTGGTGCCCGACTACTCGAACCTGTCGCTTTGGATGGCGACATTCGAAGGCGACCTCACGCCCCGCCCGCCCCTCGATGGCGATGCCTCGGTCGATGTGGCCATCGTGGGGGGCGGCTTCACCGGCCTCTGGACCGCCTACTACCTCACCGAGCGGGACCCGTCCCTGTCGATCCTGGTAATCGAGCGGGAGATCTGCGGCTTCGGCGCCTCCGGGCGCAACGGCGGATGGGCGGTGGGGGAACTGGCCGCCGGCTTCGGGGCCTACGCCCGTCGCTCCAGCCGGCAATCGGCGGGCCGTCTCATGGACTACGTGCATGGCTCGGTCGACGAGATCGGGCGGGTGGCGGCAACCGAGGCCATCGAATGCGGGTTCGCCAAGGGTGGGGTGATCCGGTTCGCCCGCAGCCGCGCCCAGGCGGAGCGCCAGGCGGCCGAGATCGAGAGCAACCGCGCCAACGGCATCGGCGAGGACATCATCCGCCTGCTGGAGCCGGAGGAGGTGCGGCGCTTCGCCCGGCCCACCGACCTCCACGGTGGCATCTTCTACGCGCCCTGCGCGGCGCTCGATCCGGCCCGGCTGGTAAGGGGGCTGGCCGGGGTGGTGGAGAGGCGCGGGGTCCGGATCGTGGAGCGGACCGCGGCCACAGCCATCCGGGACGGATCGGTCACCACCACCGGCGGGCGGGTCGGCGCCCGGGTGGTGATCCGGGCCACCGAGGCATACACCCGCGACCTCCCCGGGGAACGGCGGACCCTCGTGCCGCTCTACTCGTTGATGATCGCCACCGAGCCGCTGGACGCCTCGACCCTTGCCGAGATCGGGCTCGACACCCGGCCGACCTTCGCCGACGATCGCTACGCGGTGGTCTACGGGCAGCGAACCGCCGACAACCGGATCGCCTTCGGGGGGAGGGCGATCCCTTACCTGTACGGCTCCCGGATCGACCCGGCCACTGAGAGGAACCGGCGTTCCCACGACCTCATAAGAAGGGTGCTGGTGGACATCTTCCCGGCCCTCGGCGACGCGGCCATAACCCACGAGTGGGGCGGCGTGCTGGCGGCGCCCCGCAACTGGGTCCCGGCAGTGCGCTACGACTCCCGGACCGGATCGGGTACGGCCGGGGGCTACGTCGGCGAGGGGGTGGCGCCCTCCAACCTGGCGGGCCGCACCCTGGCCGATCTGATCGTCGGCGCCGATTCCGAGCTGGCCGAGCTCGCCTGGGTCGGAATCGAATCCCGTCCGTGGGAACCCGAACCGCTGCGCTGGCTGGGTATCCGGGGCACCCGGGCCGTGATGGGCTGGGCCGATCGCTTCGAGTTCGGCACCGGACGCTCCTCCCGCCTCGGCCGCCTGGCCTATGGACTGCTCCGCCGCTGAACCGCTGATCTCCCTCCAACGGAGGGGTTGTCCGTCGTACCCACGGGGGTAACGATGCCCTATAGGAGAACGGACGACAGCCGGATGGCCGTCGCCCGTCACCCCGAACTGGCGGGTATTGCCTGTGGGTACAGGACCGGGCCTGAGAAACTCGGAGCCGGGAGGAGTGCCTCCTGGTTGCGGTTCGACTCCGCTGCCCGCCGCCGTTTACCGCAACATTGGTTAGATGGTAACAGCGCTGCGTCTGGAGGACTACCCCTATACCCGACGTTCCACCCGCCTTGGGTGCCTCGCCCACAGGCTGCTCCGCCGCTGAAGCTGACGAGTCATCACCCCAGGGAACCGGAGGGGCGCCCGTCGCTCCTAGGGGGTAAGGATGCAGCCTCGGACAACGGGCGACAGCCAAACACCGTCGCCCGTCGCCGCGGCTTGGCAGGTATTGCCTGTGGTACAGGACCGGGCCTCAGATGCCCTAACGGTAACGCTGTCCAGGCCCGTTGCCTTCCCCCGTCGGGTTATTGTCCTGATCCCTGGAACGGCGGCATCTGATCCTCATGGAGTGGGAAAATGCATCACAGTGAAGCCATTGGAGCACTTGTTCGAGCATGGACCGCGTCCTCCATCGGCCGGACCGCGTGATATGAGTGGAGCCGGTCCGAACCCCACCCCGCCCATCCTTCCGGCGTGTGTGGGAGACCCAGACCTCGCCACCGGGTGAGATCGCCGATGGCTGCTTCGCAAGTCCAAGTTGAGGCAATTCTCGACATCGGGCGGCGGGCCGGGCTGGCCGCGGTGGGGGTGTGCCGGGCAGAGCCGTTCACCGAGATGGCCGAAACGTTGCACCAGCGTAAGGAAGACGGGCTCCACGGCGGGATGCAGTTCACCTACCGCAACCCGGAGCGCTCTACCGATCCGTCGCGCATCCTGCCGGGAGCCGCCTCCCTGGTGGTGGGCGCCCTCGACTTCTGGCGCTGCGAGCCGGATCACCCGGACGACGGGCTCCCGTACGGACGGGTGGCGGCCTACGCCCGGGAGGATCACTACGCCGCCCTCCGCTCCGCTCTCGATCAGGTGGCAGACGCGCTGCGCGCGGCGGGACACCGGGCGGTGGTGGTGGCCGACGGGAACAGCCTGGTCGATCGGGCGGCCGCCTACCGGGCCGCCATCGGTTGGTGGGGGAAGAGTTCCAACATCCTGGTGCCAGGAGCGGGGAGCCTGGTGGTGCTGGGCGCGGTGGTGACCGACGCCCCTCTGTGCGATACGGATCCGGCGCCGATGGCCGACGGCTGCGGGTCGTGCCGTCAGTGCCTAGACGGGTGTCCCACCGGCGCCATCATCGCTCCCGGGGTGGTAGATGCCCGCCGCTGCCTGGCCTGGCTGGTCCAGGAGTCCGGGGTCTTCCGTCCCGAGTTCCGGGTGGCGCTGGGGGACCGGATCTACGGCTGCGACGACTGTGCCGAGGTGTGCCCCCCCAACCGGGTCCGCGTCCGCCTCGACAGCCCGAGGGCGAAGAGACCGAACGAGGCCTGGGTCTCTCTGGTCGATCTGCTCGACGCCTCCGACGAAGACCTCATGGCCCGCTTCGGACGCTGGTACATCCCGCGCCGCCAGCCCCGATACCTGCGGCGCAACGCCCTGGTGGCGCTGGGCAACGTCGGGGATCCATCCGAACCCCGGGTCCGCTCCGCTGTCAGCCAGGCCCTGGCACATCCCGACCCGCTGGTGCGCGCCCACGCCGTCTGGTGCGCTCGACGCCTCGAGTTGGGCCTCACCGCTTTACAGGGCCGCGACGACCCGCTGGTCCGTGAGGAACTGGATCGCCGGGTGCCGGTTCGTGCACCCCTCGCGTAGGCCCTACCCCACCGCCTCGATGAACGCGTCGGTGTAGTTGATCTCGAAGTCGCCGGTGTCCTGTATCTCCTCCAGCGAACCCACCCCGCCCGGGATCACCGCCGGGTCGGCCACGAAGTCCAGCAACTCCTGCTCCAAGCCGTCAAGGGCCGCCTCGTTGGGCGTGGAGTAGTAGTTGTAGTTGGACAGCGCCGCACCGTTCTCCGGATCGAGAATCCAGTTGATGAAGGTGTGGGCCGTGCAGGGATTGGGGGCGTCGTGCGGGATCGCCATGTTGTCGATCCAGCGCGTTCCGCCCTCCTCCGGCACGAAGTACACGTAGCGGGACGGGTCGTCGGTCTCCAGGAACTGCGTGAACATGTCACCCGAGTAGCCATGGGCTATCGCCGTCTCGCCGGTAGTGAGCAACTCGTCGGCCTGATCCGTGTCGAAGGCCGCCACCCGGCCCCGCGCCTCGGCGACCAGCTGCTTGGCCTCCTCCAGCTCGGCGTCGTCAGTGGTGTTGAGCGAGTAGCCGAGGTACTTGAGCGCCGCGCCCAGGGTTTCCCGCGGGTCGTTCAGCAGCGAGATCCGGCCTGCGTACTGATCCGCGAAGCTCGGGTCGAAGACGATCGACCAGGACCTCGGGAAGTCGGTTCCCACCACCGCGGTGTCGACGGCCAGGCCGGTGGTTCCCCACTGGTAGGGCACCGAGTAGTCGCCGGCGGGGTCGTACACCAGATCGCTGAAGTCCGCCGAGATGTTGCCGATGTTGGGTATGGCATCCTTGTTGAGAGGTTGGATGTCCTCGCCGGCGATCAGGATGGCCACCATGTAGTCGGACGGAACGATGAGGTCGTATCCCGAGTTGCCCGCGGAGATGATCGGCTGCATGGCCTCGTTGGAGTCGTAGACATCCACGGTCATCGCGACGCCGTACTCGGCTGCGAAGGCGTCCACCAGGTCCGGATCGATGTACTCGGCCCAGTTGTACAGGTTCAGGTCACCATCCGTCTGGCCCACTTCGCAATCTGCTGCGGCAGCAGAGTCTCCGCCGTCCTCCGCACAGGCGGCCGCCAGGAGCGTCATTGCCGCCAGCACGGCGACCAGGCGACGCATCGGGGTAGGTCTCATTGCAACCTCTTTCTATGTTCTCGCTCGTGACTTCGAAGCCCGCCCCAGGCTCGCCCTCCGAATGGCGGCCGCGTCGAGACGGCTCAGGCGGATTGTATCGGCGCGCCGGAGAGAAGGTGGCGCTGATCGGTAGTTCTCGTGGTCGAGGGATGTGGTCTGCCGGTCCCCGGACAGACCACTAATCCGATCGCCTTCGCAGGCGGGCTCCCAGGCTCCGGCCCGTCTCTCCGGTCCGGAGGCGTTGGGTGGCAAGCGACAGGATCACCAGCACTATCGACGCCGCCAGCATGATGACCGAGACGGCGTTGATGAGCGGGGTGACGCCGCGGCGGATCATGCCGAACACGAACACCGGCAGGGTGGTGGAACCCGGGCCTGAGGCGAACTGGGTGACCACCACATCGTCGAGCGACAGGGTGAGGGCGAGGAGCGCACCGCCTGCTATGCCCGGCGCGATCTGCGGCAGGGTCACGTAGCGGAAGCTGCGCCACCGGTTGGCGTAGAGATCGAGGGCGGCTTCCTCCAATTGCTCGTTCATGCCCGACAGCCGGGCCCGGACCACCACCGACACGAAGCTGATGTTGAAGGCGATGTGGCTGATCGTGATGGTCGTGAATCCCTTGGTGAGGTCGAGGCCGAACAGCAACTCGGCGATGCGGATCCCTTCGGAGAAGAACAGCAGCATCATCACCGCCATGGTGACGTCGGGGATGATGATCGGCAGGTAGAGGAGGGCGTCGAACACCCGCTGCCCCCTGAAGCGGAACCGCTCCAGGGCCAGCGCGGCCAGCGTCCCCAGCACCACCGAGATCACGGTGGACAGCAGGGCCACCCGGATGGACACCCACAGGCTGTTCTGGAGCTGCGAGTGGTCGATGAACTGCTCGTACCAGGACAGGGTGAAGCCGCCCCATCGCCCCACGTTGCGGTCGTCGCTGAACGAGAACACCACCAGCAGGACGATCGGGGCGTAGAAGAAGGCGTACACCAGCCAGGCCGTTCCCGACAATGCCCAAGCAGTGACGCTGCCGGGCCGGGCCGCACCGCCCATCATGGCCGCCTCCCGCGGATCACAGGTTCCGCCCTCCCGCCCGGAAGTAGATCAGAGTGGCGGTGAGCATCACGGTCATCAGCACGAAGGACAGCGAGGCTCCCAGAGGCCAGTTTCGAGCGGTCAGGAACTGCACCACGATGTAGGAGCCCAGCATGGTGGACTTGCCGCCGCCCAGGATCTGGGGGGTGACGTAGGCGCCCAGGCTGGGTACGAACACCAGGATCGAACCGGCCAGTACCCCGGGCATCGACAGCGGCAGCAGCACCCGCCGGAAGGTCTGGGCGCCGGACGCGTACAGGTCACGGCCGGCTTCGATGAGGCTCCCGTCGATTCGCTCGATGGCTGCGTAGAGCGGCAGGACCATGAAGGGCAGGAACCCATATACCAGGCCCAAGATCACTGCCGAGTGGGTGAAGAGGATCTCCTGACGTCCCAGACCGAGCGCCTCGGTCACGGCGGCGAAGGGACCGTCCGACCCGAGAATCACCCGCCAGGCGTAGTTGCGAACCAGGAAGTTGGTCCAGAACGGGATCATCACGAACACCAGCAGGATGTTGCGAACCGTGGGCGTCCGGGTGGCGATGAAATATGAGAAGGGATAGGCCACCACCAGGCAGATGAGAGTGGTGAGCACCGCTATCCAGACAGATCGGAACAGGATGTCGCGGACGATCGGTTCGGCCAGGCGGCGGTAGGAGTCGAGGTTCCAGCCGGCCAGATCGGTCCCACCGATCGTGTTCCGGGTCGCCACCGAGTAGATCACCACTATCCCGAACGGGATGGCGAAGAACAGTACGAGGTAGACGTAGGCGGGAAGTGACAGCAGGAACCCCCGCCTGGAATCGGCTCGCGCGGCAGCCCGCTCGAACTCCGGGGTGGCCTCCGGCAACGCCGCGCCGGCGCCTCCCGGTCCGGAGGGCGGTGGGGCGGCGGTCAGAGTCACTCCACTAGTCCTGTACCACCGCTACCGAGGATGGCTCCCACGACACGGTCACCTCGTCGCCCGTGCTGACCGAGGCCCCGCCGGGCCGGTTCTCCTCCCGGACGTCGACTTGCATCCATTGGAAGGACACGCGGTAGATCAGGGCGTTACCCAGGTAGGTGACCTGCTCCACCTGGCCGTCCACGGACGTGTGGTGCGCTGGCGCCCCGCCCCGGTGGTGCAGGAAGGCCTGCTCCGGACGCAGGCTGACCGCCACCCGGCCTCCCGGTGGGATGTCCGAGGGGGCTGCAATGGTGACCCCGTTGGTGAGGGTGACCCGATCCGGTCCGGTCACCATCCCGTCCAGCAGGTTGGCATGCCCGATGAAGTCGGCCACGAAGCGGTTGGCGGGCCGGGCATAGATCTCCTCGGGCGTGCCGACCTGGAGAAGCCGACCCCCGTCCATCACCCCGATCCGGTCGCTCATGGCCAGCGCCTCCCCCTGGTCATGGGTGACGAAGACGAACGTGATCCCCACCTCGCGCTGGAGAGCCTTGAGCTCGAGCTGCATGGCTTCGCGCAGCTTGAGGTCGAGAGCTCCAAGGGGCTCGTCCAGGAGCAGGACCTTGGGGCTGTTCACCAGCGCCCTGGCCAGCGCCACCCGTTGCTGCTGGCCGCCCGACAGTTGGTCGGGGCGGCGTTGCTCCATCCCTTCCATGTGGACCAGGGCTATAGCGTCCCGGACGCGAGGTACGACCTCGGCCTTGGGGATCTTGCGCATCCGCAACCCGAACGCCACGTTCTCCTCGGCGGTCATGTGGGGAAAGAGGGCGTAGTTCTGGAAGACGGTGTTGACAGGCCGCCGGTTGGGGGGCAGGGTTCCGACCTCATCGCCGAAGATACGCAGGCTGCCTGTGGTGGGGAACTCAAGACCCGCGATCAGTCGGAGCGTGGTGGTCTTACCGCATCCGGAGGGACCGAGCAGGGCGAAGAACTCGCCGTCGGCGATATCGAGATCGACGCTGTCCACGGCGACGACATCACCGAAGCGCTTGGTGATCTGATGGAGCCCGACGGCTGGAACAGCTGGTGGCATGCCGACCTTCCGTGGTCAGAGGAACTCGATGGGTACGTAGTCGTTCATGCTGGGGAGGCCCCATACCGCCCAGAAGTCCCCGGTTCTGGGCCGCATAACGGTAGCCCCGGAAGTCTCCACCTCATACGGCGGCGCGGGCACCTGGCACACGCCGTGGCGGGTGAGATCCATCAGGTCCTCCTCGGTCAGGTCGGTCCGGTCGAGGTGATCGGAGGCGACCGACAACCGCCGACGGGAGCTGTCCTGCAGGTCGGAAGGCCGCTCGGTCTCGACCGCTCGGGTGGCTTCTTCGAGCGTGTGGTTGGTCCGGACCAGCGTCTCGGTGGACAGGGTTGTCACGGGTCTGGCGCTGGGCATCGCTTCGATGCTGAAGCCCGTCCCCTCCGAGTCGAAGACCAGGTAGTTGTGTCCTCCCGCCAGGTCCGCGTCCAAGATCACATCCCGGGCCTCGACCGCAGTTTCGGTTAGAAGAGCGTGGCGGACCACGGTCGGCCACGTCACCCCGATCTGCCCGTCGGAAGCGGTCAGGTTGGTGATGCCCACGCACACCCCGTGCTCATTCATACCGATCTGCCCGAGGCACCCCACGGTGGTGAAGATCAGTGCCCGCGGCCCATCGTCAGGTCTGGTGCGCATCAGGATCACGTGGTCGGTGGCGGAGGCGTGCATATCCCAGGTCTGCCCGAGGAAACCGGCGCCCGCCGCCCGGTGGTCCGGCACGATGAACGCCGTGCAGTCATCTTCCACCACCACGGGGGCAGAGACTTCGCCACCCAGGTGTGTCCGCACAGTGTCTACGAAGTCGGTGAAGCCGCCCACCACCACCGCCTCGGCCAGGCTGATCCCTGCCCCGGAGGCCGTCGCCGACATCTCCTCGTACAGCGGAGTGGACTCCCGCTCGTGCGCTTCCAGGCAGGCCTCGGCCAACTCGAGAACCGTCCTCCTGGAGACTGGCGCCCCGGTCCACAATCCGGACATCACAAGCCCGATGCGTTCCTCGGTGTACTCCCGGATCTCTGCCGCATAGGTACTGCCATGGGCATGACCCATCTCGGCAGGAATTCCGCCCACATCCAGCATGCGAATAGGAGGCCGTCGCATCTGTCCCAAGCGTAATGGTCCGAACTGCACGACTGCATAACCCCATCGTGCTCCACTATGAGCAGGACAACGGTGAGGGCTCGGAAGAGTGGGCCGACTCCGGCCGACGGTATTGCCTTTGAGCGGAGGGCTTCGCACGCCCGGCGAGTCAGATAGGAGGTCGGGTTTCATTCCGACCGCTGGTCATGTCTCGCTGGAACTCACTTCCTGCTGCGAAGGTCGAACAACCTCACCGGAGCTACGTCCGGTCGTCGGCGGCGACGTCACCAATCAGTCTCTCGGACCATGCCGACGCCACGGCCTCGGGGCCTCCCGATGGACTATTCACTGCTGTACTTGGCGTACTTCTCCAGCAGCCGGACCGGCTTCTGGAGGGCGTCGCGGCGGAAGGGCTCGCCCAGCTCCTGGCTCACCTGGATCTCGAGCACGGCGGGCCGCCCCGATTCGACGGCCGCTCGCAACGCGTCCCCGACCTCCCCAGGCTTCTCGACAACCTCGCCCTCGGCCCCCATGGCGCGGGCGATGGCCGCGAAGCTCGGATTCTCGAGCATGGTCGCCACGTAGCGGTCGTCGTAGAAGTCGATCTGGTTGCGCTTCTCGGCGCCCCATTGGCCGTTGTTGAACACACACGCCACTACGGGGATGTTCTCCCGCACGCAGGTCATGACCTCCGCCAGGCTCATCCCCCAGGCGCCGTCCCCCACGTAGGCGATGGCAGGCCTTTCCGGGGCGGCCACCTTCGCCCCCATCGCGGTGGGGAAGGCGTAGCCGCAGTTCCCGAACATCATCGCTGCGAACATGCTGTTGGGCCGGTCGAAGCTCAGGTACGAGTTGGCCACGGAGCAGATATTCCCGATGTCGGTGGTGACCATGGAGTCGGCCGGCATGGCGAGTTCCAACTCCCGCAGCGCCGTGCGGGGCTCGATGGGAACATCACGTGAGGAGGAGAGGGAATCCAGTTCCCGTCGCCAGGCTTCCTTCTCGGCCTGGATCCGGGCCATCCGGTCGTCACAGGTTGCCGCGCACGCCAGATCCACGCCCGTCAACCTGCGCGTCAACTCGGCGGCCACGGCCCCGGCGTCGCCGTGGATCGCCACCTCGGCCGGCTTGACCAGACCCAACGACCGGTGGTCCGTATCGACCTGGATGATCCGGGCGTCCTCCGGCCAGTATTCGATGCCGTACTGGGGCAGCGTCCCGAATGGTCCCAGCCGGGAGCCGAGCGCCACCACCACGTCGGCCTGGGACACGATGCGCATCGCCGCCTTGGAGCCCTGGTAGCCGATCGGCCCGCAGGCCAGGTCGTGGCCGGCGGGGAAGGCGTCGTTGTGGAGGTACGAGCAGATGGCCGGAGCCCCCAGCAACTCGGCCAGGCCCACGGCTTGGGCCTGCCCGCCGCCCATCACGACGCCCCCTCCCACCATCAACACGGGGAAGCGCGCCTCTGCCAGCAGCCGCGCGGCGGCGGCCAGGCCGTCCGACCCGCCCGAGGAGCGCTCGATCACGAGGGGTTCTCTGATGTCGAAGTCGGCTTCCCCGTAGAAGTAGTCGCGCGGGATGTTGATCTGCACCGGGCCCCGCTCCGCCATCGCCAGCGTGAAGGCCCGATGGGTCAGCTCCGCGATCCGCTCGAACCTCTTGACCTCCACCTGGTACTTGGTGATCTTCGAGAAGATCGGCATCTGGTCCGTCTCCTGGAAGCCTCCCAGACCCTCCCCCATGGAGCCGGCCTGCGGTGTTATGGCGACTACGGGCGAATGGGCCCAGTATGCGGCAGCGATGGCCGTTACGAAGTTGGTGATGCCCGGACCGTTCTGGCCGATGCAGACCCCGTGCCGGTTCGAGACCCGGCTGTAACCGTCAGCCATGTGCGCGGCGTTCTGCTCGTGGGCTACCGGCCAGAACCTGATCCCGGCGGGCTCGAAGATGTCGAGGGCTTCCATGAAGGCCGATCCGACGATGCCGAATACGTCGGTCACTCCCTGGGCGGCGAGGGTCTCGACAAAGGCCTCGCTAGCGGTCATCCGGACCATCTTCTCTCCTCCTCCGTACGAAGCCAGGTGGCGCACCGGTGCTCCTGTTACCCGGCACGAGACGCCAAGGAGACTCCTCGCGCTTCCCGGCCCCAGAAGGGTACTCCACCCATAGTGATGGGCACTCCCGACCGGAGCCATGGAGTCCGGAACGAGCAGGCCCCGCCGGCTCGCTGACCGTCTGAAGCGGACCGCCGGTCTGGTCCCGTGACGGCATGGGCGCGATTGGCGGCCCCATGCCACCAGGAGCCGGGCGCCCTCGGCGGCGGTGAATGTGTGGTGAGTACCTGTTCACTATCACCGCGCGTATGTGAGGATCGATTCACTTTGTATATCAAGCGGTTTCCTACCAATACAATGAGAAGTGGAGCGTCGATCCGGGCGGGAGCCTAGGACTCGAATGCTTCATACCCCTCGCGTCGGGCCACCCGGGCGGCGCCAGCCGGCGATCGCAGCGGCCGGACGCGGGCTACCAGGCGCCGCCAACCAGGAACTCCCGGTGCGGAACCGCGAGGGCCTCGGCGGCACGTGGAGAATCAGGCACGAGGATGCGCGAATGAGTATGAAGGTATGGTGAAAACAAGGCAGGCAGCGGCACGACCGCTTGTGGAACGTTTAAGGGACCGTGAACAGCACCGCGGCGCGACTCGCTCGGTGTCCACATGACCCGTTTGAACGAAGGCGACCGGCTTCGGGCCGAGAACGAGACGCTGCGGGCCCGTATCTCCCGGCTGACCGAGGCGATCCTGCGGATCAGCGAGGATCTGGACCTCGAGACCGTTCTCCAGCACGTGGTAGACGGTGCCCGGTCGCTGACAAGCGCTCGTTACACGATACTTACCACGTACAGCGAGGAGGGCGAGCTTCAGGACGCGCTGTTGTCCGGCTGGAGCGAAGAGGAGACCGGCCGGTTGCTCGCCTACGATTCCGGGCCGGCCCTGGTCGAACACCTCAAGGGACTACGGGAACCACTCCGGACCCGGGATTTTGCGGCCTACGCCGCCGCGGCCGGCTTCACTGATCTTCCCATCAAGTTGAGGGCCTTCCTGGGTATGCAGATCCGCATTCGGGACAGGCACGTGGGCAACATCTACATCGCCGAGAAGGAGGACGGCGGGGAGTTCACCCTCGAGGACGAGGAGACCGTGAAGATGTTCGCCGCGCAAGCGGCGACGGCTATAACCAACGCCCGCCGGTACGGCGACGAGCAGCGGGCCAAGGCCGATCTCGAGGCCCTTGTGAACACATCCCCGGTCGGGGTGCTGGTCATCGACGCCGTCACGCGGGAAGTGGTCAAGATCAACCACGAGGCGAGCCGCATCTTCGGCTGCGGATCCGGAGACCCAGCCGACTGCGCACGGGCTCTTGAACGGGTCCAGTTCCGGAGCTTGGACGGAACCGTGCTACCGGCCGGCGAGGTTCCCTATGAACGGGCTGCCCGGACCGGCGAAGCCGTTTATGCGGAGGAACTGGTGATCTGCCCTCCATCCGGCGGCCAGGTGACCACGCTCGTCAACACCACTCCGGTCCTTTCCGAGCAGGATGAGTTGATCGCTGTGGTGGTCACGATCCAGGACATCACACCCCTCGAGGAACTGGAGCGACTGCGTACCGAGTTCCTGGGGATGGTCAGCCACGAGTTGAGGACGCCGCTGACGTCGATCAAGGGCTCCGCCGCCACCGTGCTTGCTGCCTCATCGCCGCTCGACCCTGCCGAGACCCGCCAGTTCTTCCACATCATCGAGCAACAGGCCGATCACATGCGGGGCCTGATCAACAACCTGTTGGACCTGAGCCGCATAGAGGCAGGAACCCTGTCCGTCATCACCGAACCTACCGACGTCGCAGCCGTGATCGACCAGGCGAGGAACCTGTTCCTGAGCAGCGGATACCGCAACAGTATCGAGGTGGATGTGGCGCCGGGCCTGCCGCGTGTCCCGGCGGACGGGAAGCGGATCGTCCAGGTGTTGCACAACCTGTTCTCCAACGCGTCGAAGTACTCCAGGGACTGGTCCCCCATCCGGGTGACAGCCTGGCTGCATGAGGCCCAGGCCGTGATAGCGGTATCCGACGAAGGCACAGGTATCGCCAGCGAGCACCTGCCCCGCTTGTTCACGAAGTTCTCCCGGGTAGACGCCGGAGGAGACCACCGGGTTGGCGGCCACGGCCTGGGCCTCGCCATCTGCCGGGGCATCGTGGAGGCCCATGGAGGCCGTATCTGGGCGGAGAGCGATGGGGAAGGGCATGGAACGCGGTTCCTCTTCACGATCCCGACCGTCGACGAGTCCACCGCGAGCCCTCTACCCGACCGCATCGACGGATCCGCCGGTCCCGGGCATGCGCCCCGAGAAAGCGACCGGATCCTGGTGGTGGACGATGATCCCCAGATGCTGCGCTACGTCCGCAATACCCTCGCCGAGGCCGGCTACACGCCGATGGTGACCGGCGACGTGAGCGAGGCGAGCACCATGCTGGAGTCGGAGAGGCCACAGCTCGTACTGCTGAATCTGGTCATGCCCGGAGTCGCAGGGTTCGACTTCCTGGCGCGAATTCGTACGGATTCGCACATCCCGGTCATCGTCCTGTCAGGGCGTGGGCGTGGCCAGGACATCGCCAAGGCATTCGAGTTGGGTGCGGCAGACTACGTTGTCAAACCCTTCTCGCCGGCGGAACTGGTGGCCCGTATCGGAGCGGCGTTGCGACACGCGGCCGCCCACCCGCACGGCGGGATGGAGCCCTATACATACGGCGACCTCGTCATCAACCACTTGGAGCGTGCCGTGACCATGTCGGGCAAACCGGTGCGCCTCACGCCCACCGAGTACAAGCTGCTCTTCGAACTCTCCAGGCACCCCGGACGGGTACTGACCCACGACCAGCTTCTGCGGAGTGTATGGAGCGAAGACCACCCGGCCGATCAGCGTCTGCTCCGCTCGTTCATCAAGAACGTGCGCCAGAAGCTTGGAGATGACGCGAGGAATCCCTCATACATCTTCACGCAGTCCGGCGTCGGTTACCACCTCGCCAAGCCCTAGGACTACTGCCCGAGACAGAGACCCTGCAGGGTTCACCGGGTGGTGATGCCTGGTCGGATGCCGGGCCCCGGTTCCGGAACCCACCTGACGGAGCAGGTTGCGATGGATGGAATCCTGTCCGCCCCCGCGGCGACCACCCGCTTGGGGCCGTTGCGGTCCCGGCGCCGCCACTTACCGACGATTGTGCACTCCCTATACGCCCGCGCGGATATAGAGTTACGCCTCACCGGCACGTAGGAGGTGAGAGGATGGCCGGGCTCACGGTGGACCAGTTGGACCGGTTCCAGGAGGACGGTTACCTGATCGTCGAGGATGTACTCACCGGGGAGGATCTGGCCGCGATCGAGGCCGAGTACCGGAAGATCGTCGATCGGGTCTCAGCCGACCTGGCCCTCGAAGGAAAACTGCGGCCGCTCACCGGGACCACCTTCTCGGAGTGCTACATCGAGGCGATGCAGCAACTCGACGACATGTACGACCTCTACCAGCACCTCGACATCTCCCTCCCGCTGCTCGAGGACCTCGACCATAGCCACACCATGAACGCCGGGCCGGAGGCGTTCCGCCTGCTCACCAACCCGCGCCTACTCGACATCG
Source organism: bacterium (assembly GCA_028820935.1). Classification (NCBI taxonomy): domain Bacteria; species bacterium. Next base: position 49,493 of record JAPPHZ010000019.1, read on the forward strand.
TGGAGTCGGTGATAGGACCGGAGATCTACTCCAACCCGGTGCAGCACACCCGGATCAAACCGCCCGTCCGCCATCTGCCGGAGGCGGCGCTCGACGCCAACATCGCCGCCACCCTGTGGCACCAGGACTCGGCCGTCATCGATACCGAGGCCGATGAAACCGACATGCTGACCGTATGGCTCGCCGTGACGGATGCCACCCTCGAGAACGGGTGCCTGATCGTGGAACGCGGCAGCCATCGCGAGGAGATGACCCTTCACTGTCCGGGCAAGATCTTCCCCGCCGAGATCTACATTCCCGAGTCGATCATCGACGACGGACGGGTCATTCCCATGGAGGTGCCGGCCGGAGGTGCGATCCTGCTGAACAAGCTCACCGAACACGGTTCCCTGGACAACCACAGCGACGACATTCGGTGGAGCTTCGACCTCCGCTACCAGCCGATCGGCCAGCCCACCGGCCGCTCCGTGTTCCCCGGATTCGTCGCCCGCAGCCGGGCCCACCCCGAGTTGGTGGTCACCGACCCCGAAGAATGGGCGAACCTGTGGTGGGACGCCCGGGACCGGATCGCCGGCGGCGTGACGTCCATGCACCTGAACGCACGATGGGAGGCCAACGCCCGCCAGCCCATCTGCGCCTGACCCGTCCCGGCATCGGGGCTCCTCCCCCCGGCCGGTCAGCAGATCGTGGTGCGTTCTTCGGGAAGAACGAGGTCGATCAAGGCCCGGTGGATGATCTCGTTGGCGCATTCGTTGTTGGGATACACGCCGTGCGCGAAGTGCTCGGCCACGACCAGGTAGCCGTTCGACAGCGTATCTTCCACCAGCTCGCGTGACTCGCTGAGCGGCGTGGCGGGATCCTGCGGGTTGCCGATGACCACGATGGGCACATCGCTGCCGTCGAGCGTCCCGCCGAACGAGGCCCGATCGAGCAGGTCGTAGAACGCGCATGTGCCCGGCGCTGCGAACTCGAGGTGGGCCAGTAGCGGCAGTTCCCGGCGCACCGCATCCTCCATCGCCTCCTCGTCGGACAGCCGCACGTGGCGATCCAGTTGCGGGTTCAGCACCCACGAGTCGAGGCAGTTGACATGCTCGACGAACGTGGTACCACCGCTGCTGTCCCCGAGCTGAAACCGGGCGAACTCGGCGAGGAGGGATGGATCGTCGGCCTCGACCAGCAGGGCGTAGCCTATCCACAGGTACGGCCAACTCTCCTGGCTGTACAGCGGCGTGATGATCGCCAGTGCTCCCGCGACCGGATTCCCGCCCGTGGCTTCGACCACCGCCTCGAGCGCTCCGACGTTCTCCTTGAAGTACCCGCGCGGGTCGCCGTCGTTGTATATCGGGCACCGGGGCTGATCACACGCGTCAAGGGCTTCGCCCAGCAGCACCTCGAACTGGCGGAGCTCATCGATGACGTTGGCGACGCGCGCCTCGACCGTGCTGACATCGTCGACCGGGTTGTCCGCGCCGTCGACCACCATGGCTCGCACCGACTCGGGGAACAACGTCGCGTACCACACGCCGAGCGCGGCGCCGTACGAAGCGCCGAAGTAGCTGATCCGCTCCGCTCCGAGCGCCTTGCGGATCTCGTCCATGTCGCGGGCCACGTACTCGCTATGCAGCAGTCCGGCTGCCGTGCCCATGGACTCCACGCAGAGCAGCGCCGCCGCCTCGGCCGCAGCGTATTCCTCGGCGGTGTCGAACGGGAGTTCCACCTGCGACAGCAACTCGAGTTGCGCTCCGGGCTCGCCGCACACGAAGCGCGGCTCCGAGAGCCCCACGCCACGCGGGTCGAAGCCCATGATGTCGAACCGTTCGAGCACCGGTGCGGTGAAGACCACACCGGGGCCGTCCAGGGCCCACGCAGCCATGTCGATGCCGCTGGCGCCGGGTCCTCCGGGATTCACCACCAGGTAGCCGATGCGGCGGTCCGGATCGGTGGCGCGGTGCACGGCGATGGTGAGGGCCAGCTCTCCCGCACCCGGGTCGCGGTAGTCGAGCGGCACCGTCACGACACCGCACTCGAGCCCCTCGACACCACAGTCGATCCACCGGACGGTGCGCTTGGGGGCCGCAGGGCTCCCGTCCGCGCCATCCACGGCGCCGACTTCGTCGACCGGATCCGCCGTGTCCCCTTCGTCCGCGCTGTCCGCGGCGCTGTCCGGGTCGTCCCTGCGATCCGCGCCTGCGACGGAAGTGACGGTGGTCGTCGCGCTCGGATCAGGACCTGTCGTCACCGTCCCGCCGGCGGCGGTGGATGTGGTGGTCGCCGGCTCGCCAAGGGCGGAAGAAGACGTGGTGGTAGCCGGCTCGCTCACCGAGGCCGGAGTCGGGCTCGTCGTTGCCCCGGCCTCGCCGCCGGCGTCGTCGTCGTCCGGTGACGAGCATGCCGCTGCCAGCAGTCCGAGCAGCATGACCGTTATCAGGATGCGGCACCGATGAGTACGAGCGCCGCCCCTGCCACCGCCACGAGGTAGTGGAGTGTTCCAAGACATCTAGCAGCCCCCTGCGGGAGTGGTTCGGTGGACGGCAAATCCTATCCGTGAGCCGGGTCTACAGACGACCCGGCTTGCCGGCCTCAGCTCCCCAGGTCAATTATCGAGGAGCCAGGCGAGCATCGAGGTCGAGATTGCGATGAGTTCCGGCGGCTCCGGATCGAGCACCCTGCGGGCGGCCACGATCCCCCGCCACAGGAACCTGCGATTTTGAAAGCCACAGTTTCAACTTCGGGCGTTTTTTGAAAGGCACGTTGTCAAAATTGGAGGGTTCCACAGATTCTCGGCTCCACGTCGATGTAGTTCCGCCGCGGTGATGGCTTCACGGCCCCAGCGACGTGATGGGTATCACGCACACCCCGTCGGGGCGCTCGAACGCATAGCCGGTGGCGGTCAACACGATCAGCCGCGACGGGACACCTTGCGAGGCGCTGTCGACTCTGGTCCGGAGCCTGATGAGAGCTTCCGCGGCCTTGTCGATGGCGTCGCGGCCACCCAGCTTGACCTCCGCCGCCGCCCAGCGGCCGTCCGGTTGGGTTATCACCAGGTCCACCTCGAGGCCCTGGCTGTCGCGATAGTGGGAAAGAGTGGCCCGGTTGGCGGCGGCGTACACCTGCAGGTCGCGGGTGACCATGGATTCGAAGAGCCGGCCGGCGAAGCGCAGATCCCGCATCAGGGCCGCTACCCCCGTGTCGAGAACGGCGACCGTCAGGGAGGGATCGGCAAGGTGGAGTTTGGGGGCCTTGCGCGCCTGTGCCCGGGAGGCCAGGTGCGGTCTCCAGGCCGGTACCTGCTCCACCACGAACAGGCGACCAAGCGCATCGAGGTACTGGGGAACGGTGCGGCGCTCCAACCCCGGCTGTCCGTTACCGGGCGCCGTGTCCGCCGCCAGCGTGGTGTGTTTGACGTCTGTGGCCACGTTTCTGGCTATTGAGATCAGCAGGCGCTCCATCTTGAGAGGATTCCGCTCGACACCGTCCACCCTCGACACGTCGGTGCGGGTGATCTCGGACAGGTAAGCCCGGGCCGCGTCGCGCGCGGCGTCGACGCTCGCTCCGACGTGCTGGGGCCATCCGCCTCGGCAGGCCAGCCCGAGGACGTGGTCGAGGGAGTGGCCCTGGTCAGTGGCCTGGCAGGGCCCGCCCTCCAGAATGTCGCTGAGCGATATCCTTCCGTCTGACTCGCCAGACTCGAACAGGCTCATGGGACGCATGCGCACCCGGATGATCCTGCCGGCGCCCGAATGCCTGGTGACGTCGTCCGGAGGGTTGGCGGAGCCGGTGAGGATGAACTGGCCTTTGAGGCCTCGAGCATCGCAGGCCCGGCGCATGGGGTTCCAGATGCCCGGCGCCAGTTGCCATTCATCGAGCAGTCGTGGCGTCTCTCCGGCAAGGATGCCACCGGGCTCCATACCGGCCGAGAGGGCTTCGTTCGCGCGTTCGTCGAGGTACACGGCGCTCCGGGCAAACCTTCGACCGGTCCATGTCTTGCCGCAGGCCCTCGGGCCCTCCACCACGACGGCGGGCATCGTCTCCAGGGCAGAACGCATCTCGCCGTCCACGATCCTGGCCAGGTAGCCGGTAGGCGTGATCGTGTCCGGTACCACCCGCTGCCCTTTCTTCGCGATCTCCGTTGCGCAGACCCTGGTAAGCCTATATGCCACTTTAGCGGCGTTCAATATGCCAATAAACCGGCCGCCTCAGCCCTCGGGCTCCGGTCAGGCAGCAATTACCGGGATCTGTGGCCACATCGGCGAGTGGCCACAGGTCAATGGCGGATGTATTCGCGGAACGATCCGTAACCGTTAACGTGCCCGGCATGATGATGGGGGCCAGGGCCCTGGCGGAGATGCTCGACGGGTACGGAGTGACCCATATCTTCATGGTGCCGGCCGTCCTCCGGCGAACACTTGCGGAACTGGAGCGGTTCGGAGTGCGGCGCATCCACACCCACGGGGAGAAGCCGGCCGCGTACATGGCCGACGGGTACGCCAGGATGGCGGGCCGGCCCGGGGTCTGCATGGCCCAGGCGGTGGGAGCGCTGAACCTGGCCGCCGGCCTCCGCGACGCGCGTCTGGCCGGCTCTCCCATCATCGCCCTCACCGGAGGACGTACTCCGGACGCAGCCGGCACGGGCGTCTACCAAGAGTTGGACGACCTGCCTGCCTTCGTCAACGTCACCAAATTCAGCGCTGAGGTTGACTCGGTGGAGCGGATTCCCGATCTGGTCCGGCAGGCATTCCGCTCGGCGGTGTCAGGCCGCCCCGGGCCGGCACACCTCCAGTTCGTCGGCAACGAAGGCCAGATCGACCTCGGGAACGGAGACCTCGATCCCTCCGTCGAGCCACGGTTCGCTTCGGTGCCTCCGGCGCGGCCCCTCCCCGACCGCCAGGCCGTGGCGGCCGCACTGGACCTGCTCGAGCGCGCCGAGCGGCCGGTGCTAGTGGCGGGCGGCGGCGTGCGGGCCTCCCGCGCCTCGGGCGAGTTGGTGGCTGTCGCGGAACGGCTGTCGATCCCCGTGGTGACCTCCCTCAACGGGAAGGACACGATTCCGGGAATCCACCCCCTGTGCGTCGGGGTGGTGGGCACCTACTCACGGAGCGCCGCCAACCGGGTCGTCAACCAGGCGGATCTGGTGTGTTTCGTGGGGTCGAGCACCGGCAGCATGACGACCCACTTCTGGCAGGTTCCGGCACCCGGGGTTCCCGCCATCCAGATCGACATCGACCCGGAAGTGCTGGGTCGCAACTACCCGCTGCGGGTGTCCATCAACGCGGATGCCCGGGCAGCCCTGGCCTCCATCCTCGAACGAGCCGGCCCGGCCGGTGCGAACCGGCAGGAATGGCTCGCCACTGCCCGCGATGAGGTGGATGCGTGGCGCCGGCAACACCTGGGGCGTCTTCGCTCGGATGCGGCGCCCATCCGCCCGGAGCGGATCTGCGCAGAGTTGACGGATCTCGTACCCGACGATGCCTGCATCGTTGTCGACACCGGCCACGCCGGCATGTGGATGGGCGGCATGTTCGACACCCGGACGCCCGACCAGCGCTACCTCCGCACCTCCGGACACCTCGGCTGGGCGTTCCCCGCCGCGCTGGGCGCCAAGTGCGCGGCCCCGGACCGCCCTGTGGTCTGCTTCACCGGTGACGCCGGGCTCTGGTACCACATCGCCGAGATCGAGACCGCCGTCCGGTGGGGCATCAACACGGTGACGGTGGTCAACAACAACTCCTCGGGCAACCAGTCCGCCCGCGGGTTCGACCGCGCCTACGGAGGAGAGCAGACGCCCGAGGGCCGCCGCCTGTGGACCTTCACCGACGTGGACTTCGCCCGGCTCGCCGAAGGGATGGGGGCGATGGGCATCCGGGTCGAGAAGCCCGACCAGATCGGCCCCGCCCTCGACCGCGCCCTGGAGGCGGAGCGACCCGTCATCATCGACGTAGTCACCGATGTCGCGGCAATGGCACCCCTCGCCGTGGTTTGACGGCTGATGCTCCGTCGTGCGCTAGCGGGGGCCGTCGACCGTCACCGTTACGACATCGACCCCGTGGTACTTCTGGTGGCGTACCGACGACGAGTAGTGCTCCAGCAGGCGGAATGAGATCTCCCGGACGTCGGTTATCTCGGAGGCTTCGCCCAGGTAGGACAGGCGGTCCTCCAGGTTCTCCCTATCCGACGCGCACACGAACTCCAGCTCCGCCCCCTCTGCACGGGACCGGGCGGCCACCACCAGGCGGCGCTCGTCCTCGGTCTGGTCCTGGGCCGTTTCCAGGCTGGACAGGGTCTCCTCGCCGACCAGGACCAGCCTCTCCGCCGAGTCCGAGTCCCACCCGACCTTGGAGGCAAACCTGCGCAGGAAGTCTCCGAGTTTCGGCAGCGTTTCCGAGTCGAGTCCGAGCTCCAACCGCATGCGCCGGGGGCCGGTCAGCTCTATGAAGGACGTCATGAGAATGGCGACGATCGCTCCTGACGTCATCCCGTTTCCGAGCAACACCCCCAAGAACCCCTTACCCAGCAGATCGGGGTAGATCACCTGGTTCTGGAAGCCCACGCCGATCCAGAAAGCCAGTCCCGCCACCACGGCCTTGCGATGGTCGAGGCCATCCTGGAGGACGATCTTCACGCCCTGGATGAACAGCAGAGCGAGCAGGACGGCGATGTACGCGGCCGCCACCGGCGCCGGGATACCGATCAGGAGAGCCGTCGCCTTGGGCAGGAACGCCACGGCCACGAAGATGATGCCGATTACAGCGCCGACCCTCCGCGCGGCGATGCCCGTGACCTCGGCCAGCGAGACGCTTGACGAGTAGGTCGTGTTGGGAAGGGTTCCCGCCAGGCCGGAAAGCAGGTTGCCCGTTCCGTCGGCGTTCAGTGCTCCCTGCACCACGCGGAAGTCGGTTGCCTGCTGGCGGCGCCGGGAAACCCGCTGGATGGCTACCCCGTCACCCAGGGTCTCTATCGCTCCCACGAGGGTCACGACCACGAACGCAGGGAGCAGCGCCCAGAACTCGGGGCCGGGAGTGACTTCCAGTCCGGGCCAGCCGCCCGAGGGCACGCCCACCCAGGGGGCCTCCAGCACGGGTCCCACGTCATACAGTCCGAACAGGGCCGCCACGCCGCAACCCACCGCGATGCCGATGACCGGCGACCACAGCCGCAGCGCCGACGGGGCCCGCAACACCAGCCCGGCCACCGTCACCAGGGTCGCCACAGCAGCGGCCGGCGCGGCAGCCGACGACATTCCCTCGGGTACGTCCGTCAGCGAGTCGAACACGACCGGCATGACCGTGGCTGTGATGAGCATGATCACGGTTCCCGAGACGACCGGGGTGAATATGCGACGGAGCAGCGAGAGCCGGGCTGCCATCAGGTACTGGAACAGGGACGAGACCACGATCAGGCTGGCCATCGTGGCGGGTCCGCCCTCCACCAGTGCCGCGACGCAGACTGCTATGAACGCCCCGGAGGTTCCCATGACGAGCACGTACCCGGCGCCTATGCGTCCCCACTTCACGGCCTGGAGCACGGTGGTCACGCCGCTCACGATCAGCGCCGCGAACACGGCCCAGGAGATGTAGGACTCCGGTTGTTCCGCCACCCTGGCGACGATCACCACCGTCAGGACGATCGGCGCGACGATTATCGTGGCGGCCTGCAGGCCGGCCCCGGCCGTCACGGCGGGCGGGGGGTTCTCCTCCGGTTCGTAGCGCACGTTCCGGTTCTCGCGTTCGGCGGCCGCCATCGCCTCTCCTCCTCGTGGTACCCACCAACCTTGCCGTCCGATCGGACGGATCTACTGAGCGGTCTCTCGGCCCCGCTGAGTACGTTCATGATAAGAGCCGGAAGGCGCCGCGGACGGGGTTTGGGGGTCCCTGAGGGCCCAGTTGGGGTTGCTCATTCTCCGTATCGACGCCAGTGGTCGCCGAACAGGGCCTCTTCGGTGGGTCGGTCCTCGGCGATGGTGGTGGACAGGTGGGTCAGGTTGATGAAGTGGCGGTAGTTCAGATTCTCGCTGATGCTGTTTCCCGCCCAGGTTCCGCAGCCCATCGTCAGGGTGAAGGGAAGCCCGTTGGTGAAGCTGCCCCCGTTCCCGATGGCGTGGGCCTGGTTGACGAGCACCCGGACCACGTCCAGCTCGGTCGCAAGGAGGCGGGCATTGTCGACCGAAGCCGTGTATATCCCGCACGAGTGGCCCCGCCCTCTGACCTCCAGGACGGCCCTCACCGTCTCGATAGCCTCCCGGATGCCGGCCGCCCGGTAGACGGTGAGCACTAGCGAGAGCTTTTCGTCGGCGAAGGATGCGGCGGTGGCCGGCAGCTCGTCCTCGACCAGGAACAACCGAGCCTTCGCAGCCTGGCCGCCCAGCCCGGCGCGCCGGGCGAGGACGTCCGCATCCCGAGCGATCATCTCGCGGTTCAGCCTCCCGTCCACCCACAGAGCGTCCCGGATCGCACCCTTCTCCCGCCCGTCGACCACGTAGGCCCCGGCCTTGCGAAGCTCGTCCAGCGCCCGGTCGTATACGTCATCGAGGATCACCAGCGAGTTCTCCGAGGAGCAAGATGTGGCGTTGTCGAAGGTCTTGGAGGCCACGATGCCCGCGGCGGCTTGCCCGAGGTCGGCGGTGCTGTCGATGATCACGGGCACGTTGCCTGCGCCCACTCCGATCGCCGGCTTGCCGCTCCGGTAGGCGCGGCGCACGTTGTTCTGCGACCCGGTGACCACGGACAGGTCGCAAGCCTCCATCAATGCCGTGGTGGAGTTTCGGGTGACCGGTTCCGGGAGGATCTGGACCAGATCGCACGGTGCGCCCACGCCCTCCAGCGCATCCCGCATGAGCTCCACCGCCCGCGACGTGGTCGCGTAGGCGAGCGGCGAGGGCGCGATGATGACCGCGTTGCGGCCCTTGACAGCCATCATCGCCTTGTTGACCGGGGTGGCGGCGGGATTGGTGGACGGCGTGACGGCGGCCACCACCCCGACCGGCTTGGCGTAGATCATCAGGCCTCGGGACGGATCCTCCTCGATCAGGCCCACCGTCCTGGCCCGGCTCAGGTCCCGGAGGGTGCCGAAGGTCTTGCGGCGGTTCTTGAGGATCTTGTCCGGGACGTTCCCGAGGCCGGTGGTCCGGACGGCGAGTTCCGCCAGTTCCCGGGCGTGCTCGGGCTTGTAGAGCGACCAGGCCAGCGCCGTCACCACCTCGTCCACCCGGTCCTGGTCCGATTCGGCGAACTTGGCCATGGCCGACCGGGCTCGGTCCACCACCGCGGTCACGATCTCGCCCGCCGAGTCCTCGGCGCCCGGAGCCTTCGGTCGAGCGGTCATGCGCCGGGCCTCACCGGTCGGGCGGGCGGCGCCGGTGCGCGACCGCGACGGTGGCGTTGTCGTTGAGGCCGAGGTTACGGGCCTTCGCGAGGATGCACTCGGCGATCCCTGAGGCGTCTTCGGCTTCAGGGTCACATGCCGACCCGATGCCGGCCGGTGAGTCGTCCCACAACCACTCCATGCCCCCACCCTCGGCCGCAAGCGGTTCCCAGGCGCCGTCGCTGGCGATGATCACAACATCGGGTAACTCGGAGTCCTCGAACCCGTCGACCATCTCCACGTCGACCGGCCCCGCATCGTGGCCGCCGTCCTCGGGCGGTTGACCCAGGCAAACCCGGATGAACCCGTAGGGATCTCGATGGGGACGACCGCAGCAGGATCCCGAGTAGCCGTCCGGCCCGAGCCACGCCACGAAGGGCATCGTGTCGCCCATCCACCCGATCCGCAGACCACCCTCCGGTGTCCACGCCGCCATGCACAGCGTGCTCATCGGGATGCTGGCGCCCGAGACCCAAGGACTCTCCTCCCGCAACGTCCGGGACAGCTGGAGCACCTGCTCGTTGGCGTCGGCAAAGGCCATTGCCATGTCCGCCTCGCTGCCGATCCGCTCCGGCAGGCAGTCGACGGCCGCCTGCGCCGCCTCATCGCCGCGGGCGTGGCCCCCGAGTCCGTCGGCCACCGCGATCACCCATGAACCGTCATCCGACACTGCCGTGAACATGCGGTCCTCGTTCACCTGGCGTGGTCCGGCGTCTGTCACCGCGGCGACCGACGCTACCCCCGGCGACCGGCCCGGCTCAGTGGATTCAAGACGCGACATAGCGACATCATGCCAGATCGCCGGCTCCCACTGGCGTCCGAGCCACAGGGACGGCGTGCCGGACCGCATAGGATCAACCACTCGAGCATGAACATCCCCGAGCACGCAGCCAAGGCCCTGCTGGAGGACGCCGGCATTAGGGTTCCCGCCGGCACCGTGGCCGACTCGCCCCAGGGAGCGGCCCGGGCCGCCGCCGGCCGCGGCCCGGTGATGGTCAAGGCGCAGGTACCGGCGGGAGGCCGGGGGAAATCGGGTGGCGTCAGGCCCGCTCGGAACCCGGCCGAGGCGCATGCCGTCGCCGAAGATCTCCTAGGCAGCCGTATCGACCGCCACCTGGTAACCGGAGTTCTGGTCGAGGAACGGATACCGGTCGCCAGGGAACTCTACGCCGCGGTCCTCAACCATCCCGCGGGCCCGGCGCGGCGGGTGGTGCTCTCCGAGCGTGGCGGGGTGGACATCGAGGTAACGGCCCGTACCGACCCGGGGTCGATCCGGACGCTCGACATGGACCCGAGAACGGGTTTGCGCCCGCACGCCGCCCGGCGTTTCGTGGCAAGGACGGGAGTGGATGCGGCCGCTCCGGCCGTTGCCGATGTGCTCATTCGGATGGACCGCCTGCATCGGGACTCCGACGCCCAACTCCTCGAGATCAACCCGCTCGCCATCACGGATGCGGGCGACGTGGTGGCGCTGGACTGCAAGCTCGTGATAGACGGCGCCGCCGCGGCCCGCCGGCTGTCGCTTGCCGCCGTCGCCGCACCGGAGCCGCTCACCGAGCTGGAACGGGCCGCCCGGGAACTCGGCCTCCAGTTCGTCGAACTCGACGGGGATATGGGCGTGCTCGCCAACGGCGCCGGCCTCACGATGACCACCATGGACGTGATCGTCCACCTGGGGGGCCGGCCCGCCAACTTCCTCGAGATCGGCGGCGACGCATACACGAAGGCGCGGCCGGCGTTGGAACTCGTGCTCAGGCAGCGGGGACTGCGCTCCCTGGTGGTCAACTTCTGCGGGGCCTTCGCCCGGACCGACGTGATGGTCGACGGGCTGACCGAGGCGTGGCTCGAACTGCAGCCCGATGTCCCCGCCTTCTTCGCCATTGACGGCACCGGGGCGACGGAGGCCAGGAGGATGCTTCAGGAGCGGCTGGGCCTCGAGCCGTACCCGACCATGGATGAGGCGATCACGGCCGCTATCCGTGACGCTGGACAGGATGCCCCATGATCGTCCGGGGCCACGAGCGGGTACTGGTCCAGGGCATCACCGGCCGCCAGGCCACGTACTGGACGGCCCGCATGCAGGAGTACGGCACCCGGGTCGTCGCCGGGGTCAGTCCCCGGAAGGCGGGCATCACCCACTGCGGCGTGCCGGTGTTCGGCAGCGTGCTGGAGGCCGCGGAACATGTCCCCCTGGACGTCTCGGTGTTGTTCGTTCCCCCTCTGAGCGTTAAGCCGGCGGCGCTCGACGCGGTGGCCGCCGGCGTGCCCAAGCTGGTGATCCTCACCGAGCACGTCCCGGTTCAAGACGCCATGCACGTGATCGCGGCCGCCCGGGAGGCCGGAACGGAATTGGTGGGCCCCAACACGGCCGGCCTCGTGACGCCGGGCGAGAGCTCCGTCGGCTTCATGCCCGCCTTCGACCCTGCGATCTTCCGCCCCGGCCGGGTCGGGGTGGTCTCGCGCAGCGGGAGTCTCGGCACCCTGGCCTGCCTGAACATCGTCCGCGCCGGGCTCGGCCAGTCCGCCTTCATCGGGATCGGAGGCGACCCGGTGCTCGGTACGCGCACGCGGCGCGCCCTGGAACTCCTGGAGCAGGATCGGGGCACCGGAGCGATCGTCCTGATCGGCGAGATCGGCGGCGACATGGAGGAGGACGCCGCCGGTTACTTGCCGGAGATGAGCAAGCCGGTCGTGGCCTTCGTCGCCGGGCGAGCCTCGCCCCCGGATCGGAGGATGGGACACGCCGGAGCGATCTTCCAGGGAGATCGGGGGTCGTACGAATCCAAGCGCCGGGCGCTGGAGGGTGCGGGCGCCGTCGTGCTGGACACCCCGTCAGGCATCGGACCGGCCCTGCTTGCGATGGAGGAGAGCGATGGCATCCCATAAAGAGTCCTCCTCGCTGTTCGCCTCGGATCGGGAGCGGCGGCTGTGGACTTGGACGCTGGCCGTCGTGGTGGCCATCTACTCGACCCTCGGCTTGGCGCGGACCCTGGCGGGAATCCTGCGGGACGAGGGTTTACTCGTGGCCGCCTTCCTCATCGGCATGGTCCTCGTCGCGGCGACCGTTCTGGCCCTGGGGCTGAGGACGCGGCCGGGGGCGGCGGAGATAGGCATCGCGCTGGGCATCGCGGCCGTGTACTTCATGGTGATGTTACGGATGGCGCTCCCGGAGGAACGCACCCATCTCATCGAGTACGGCGTGGTGGCCGTCTTCATCCACGAAGCGCTCAAGGAGCGGGCCCGCCAGGGTCGTCGCGTCCCGATCCCGGCCCTGTTGGCGATTGCGGCGGCTTCGGCGGTCGGGACGATCGACGAATGTATCCAGGCATTCATACCCAGCCGCGTCTTCGACCCCGAGGACATCCTGTTCAACTTCCTGGCTGCCCTCATGGCGGTGGTCTCCAGCGTGGCGCTGTCCTGGGCGCGCCGCCGGCGGGACAGGGTGCGGGGAGAGGCCGACCGCCGGTAGCGGCCCCCTGAGATACGCGCCGGCTACACCGGAATCGCTGCCGCGGCGAGGGCCGCTAGGTCGGGGACGACGAGATCGGCGACGGCATCGGTTCGCCGCGTCGCGCCTCCCTGGCCGGCACGGTTGACCCATACCGACGAGATGCCCAGCTGGTTTGCCGGCCCAATGTCGTGGAAGAGGCTTTCGGCCACGTGCAGCCACGCCCGTTTGCCGACCGCCATACGGGCTGCGGCTAGCTCGAAGTTGTTGAGGCTGGGCTTGTAGCTGCGAGCCTGCTGAGCGGTCACCACCACGTCGAAGTCCACGTCCAGCGCCCGGGCCGTGCCTTCGAAGAGGTCGTCGTCCACGTTGGAGATCACCGCGAGCCTGTAGCGCGCCTGCAACGCATCCAGGGCGCTGTTGACATCACCGAACACCGGCCAGCCGGGCAAGGAGTCCGCCAGAGCGTCCTTCTCCGACCCCGCGCACCGGAAGCCCAGTTCCGTTGCGATCATCGCCATCACGTTGCGCAGCACATGCCGATACTCCAGAAACGTCTGCGAGTCCTGCGCCCGGGGCTCCAAGTCCGCGTACAGGGCCAGAATCTCGGCCCTGGATCTCCGCATCCCGTGAGACTCCAGCACCTCGCCGACAGCCGCGCATATGCCGGACTCCCAATCGACCAAGGTCCCGTAACAGTCGAAGCTGACCCACTCGAACCCGCCGAATTCCAGTGTCACATCAACCCAGGATCTTCACGGCCGGTAGGTTTCCGTCAGGCCTCGTACGCGGCTGGAACCGGAGGGAGCGGCCTCGTGAGCCAGCGGGGCCTGCGCAGGCCTCCGGGACCCGGCCCCGGACGTGTCCTGCCCATCCATTCCTGGTAGATCTCATGTGATCTGGCCGTGTCTACGAAGACGTCGCCATAACGGTCTTCGGGACCTGCGTGGCCCAGCCTGACCCGCTGGTGCCAGGCGTGCATGCCGGACACCGGATCGGGATGGACCGGGAATGCCAGGTTCTGGTGGACGCCCGGATCCCGCCACCAGATCCGCTCGCTGTCCGGATCCTCCGACCGGAAGGGCTCGATGCCGGTCTTGTGCCGGAGCAGCCAGCCGCCGTCGTGGCGCCGGATGTCCACCAAGGCCGATGACCACCGCTCGTTGCCCATATTGGCATCGAGACGCCACCTGCCCATGTGGTGGGAGGCAGCCACCACGCCCGGCCTGATCCCCTCGGTGCGCCAGGCCCGCATCACGAAGTAGCCGATGTCGGTGGTTATTCGCACCAGGTCCCCGGTTTCGAACCCGAGCTGGTCGGCGTCGATGGAATTCATCCACAACGGATGGCCGTGGCTGATCTCGTACAGGTACTTGGCGTTACCCGACCGGGTGTGGATGAGGGTGGGCAGCCGGAAGATCGGGAGCAGGATGCGCTCGTCTCCCTCGAGATCGAGATCGCGCCAGTACACGTGAGACTTGAGGTACGTTGGTATGGCCGCATCCGCCCAGTCCCACGATTCCAGCGTGTCGGAGTGCCATTCGAGCAGGCGGGAGGGAGAGGTGAACCCGCTCCTACGCTCCCCTTCGACCTCCACCCCCGGCTGATCGGCGCCCACGGCCTCCTCGTTCAACAGGTAGCGTTCGCGGTCGATCTCGAAGGCACCGTACTTGCGCATGTACTCGAGAGGGGTGAGGCCTTCCCGTCCGGCGTGTTCCGGAAGTCCGGGCACCGAGTTGTCGAACATCCAGCCGTAGTACTCGTCCACGCTGACCGGTCGGGACGGGTCGCCGGGCGACTCGTACCACCGCCTCACCCCGAGGGCGCCGTCGGGGTCGATCCGCCAGGAGAGGTCGATCCAGAACTCGTTCTCCTCCCACACCTCGCCGGGGTTGGCCTCGTAGGTGCGCTCGTACCGCTCACCGGCCCGCTCGCCTGCCACCCGCAGCACGGGTTGGCGGAAGCCGAGCCAGCGGGCCGCATGGGTCTCGTAGGAATGGGTGTCGTGACGTTCGGCGCCGACCCCCATCGGCAGCACGTAGTCGGCGAACCAGGCGGTCTCCGACCAGGTCGGGCTGAGCGCCACGTGGAGACCGACCTTGTCCTCGTCGGTGAGGGCCTCGAGCCAGGTGAAGCCGTCCGGGTTGGTCCAGATGGGGTTGTAGACACGGGTGAAGTAGACCTCGAGCCGTCCCCGATCCTCCTTGAGGAAGTGCGGCAGGAGGTAGCTCAGCTCGTAGTGGCTGAGCGGGAACTCCGCCGGCCAGATCAACTCGTTCCACCTGTTCGCCGGGGGTGGCATGTTCCAGTGGTCGGGCTTGAACTTGTCCCACGCGCTCGGCGAGGTGCCCCCCTCCGTCCCCACCGATCCCGTGAGCACGTGCAGGAAGAAGAGGCAGCGGGCCACCTGCCAGCCCCCGAGGTTCCCCGACCCGGCCGCGCGCCAGGTGTGGGAGGCGAAGCGGCTCCCCGCCTCGGCGATGCCCCTGGCTACCGCCTCGATACGTTCGGGATCCACCCCGGTCTCGGCGGCCGCGAACTCGATCGTGTAGTCCGCGTAGGTCTCGCGCAGCAGTTCGAGAAAGCTCTTGTAGGTGACAGGCCGCTCAGGCGCCCGTGCGGCCAGCGAGGCCTCCCAGTTGACCCACCTGCGTATGAAGTCGTGGTCGACGACATCCCACTCGATCAGCCGGGCGGCGATGGCCAGCAGCATGGCCGCCTCGGTACCCGGCCAGGGGGACAGCCAGTGGTCGGACATGGAGGCGGTGTTCGAGAGGCGCGGGTCGATGGTGGCCACCTGCGCCCCCGCCTGGCGGGCCTCGATTATGCGCTGGGCGTGGGGGTTGAAGTAGTGCCCGGACTCGAGTTGGGCCGACAGCAGGAGGATGAAGCGGGCGTTGGCGAAGTCGGCCGAGGGCCGGTCGTACCCCATCCACATGGCGTAGCCGGTGCGGGCGCCCGAGGAGCAGATGTTGGTGTGGCTGTTGTGCCCGTCCACCCCCCAGGACCGGAGGATGCGGTCGATGAAGCCGTCCTCGCCCGGCCGTCCCACGTGGTAGATGATCTCGTCGTGACGGTCCTCCTGCAGAGCGGTGCGGATCCGGGACGCGATGTCCTCGAGGGCGTCCTCCCAGGAGACCTGCTCCCACTCCCCTCCACCGCGGGGCCCGACCCTCCTCAGCGGGTGCAGTATCCGCTCCGGGTCGTACATCTGGTTGAGGGTCGCCGGTCCCTTGGCGCAGTTGCGGCCCCTCGATCCCGGATGCTCCGGGTTGCCCTCGAAGCGCCGCACCCGGCCGCTGTCCTTGTCGACGTAGGCCAGCAGCCCGCACCCGGCCTCGCAGTTGAAACAGGTGGTCGGCACCAGGCGGTAGCGGCGCTTGACCCGTTCGGGCCACGCCTTGGCGTCGTACTCCTCCCAGTCGTCCCAGGACTCGGCCGGGGGGTAGGGCACCAGGCCCGTCCCGGGGACCAGCCGAGGCAGGCGATCCGTTGCGCGCCGGTCCCTATCCATGGTGACCTCGGTGCCCGCTCATGACAGGGGCACGCTCTGCCCTGCCCTGACGAAGGCGTCATCAGCGAACCAGAGGCCGACCAGGGCCGCCAGGCCTCCCAACTCGGCCACCCAGAGCGGAACGCCGGTGCCGGCCAGGAAGACCGCTCCCAACACCACGGGTATAGCCACCCCGATCACCTGGCCTCCGAGCCACCATTCCCTCGCGTGCGCGCCTCTGGTCAGGTGGTACATCGCGGCGGCATGGTTGCGGGTCGGGTGCCGCGAGACGAGTTCGACCGCTCCGATGACGCCCAGCGCCGCCGCGCCGCCGACGAGGGCCCAGGCGAACGCCCGCTGTACCCCCGGCTCGAGGTCGAAGACCGCAGCCAGCAGCAGTCCCGCCGCGCCGCCCGCCGTGAAAGCCCCGGCCAGCATGTGCCACAACAGCGTCGGGCTCTGCCAGAGGTCCCGGCCCTCCGCCTGGCCGAACAGGAAGGCGGTGTAGCCGGCCACGCCAACGCCTACCACTGCCCCCGCCCAGATGAGTACGGGGAGGAAACCGGCGCCGGCCAGCCCGGAGACGAACCAGAGGCCGAGGATCACGGCGTGCGCGGCCAGGATCCAGGCGCCCTTGACCAGCCACGATCCAGGATTGCCCTTGGTCAGGAGGTAGTAGAACCGGTCGGGTCGTTTGAGGTCCCAAATCAGCAGGACACCGGTCAGGGCCAGGAAGAGCCCGGCGATCAGAGGAACTCCCCACCGGGCGAAGGCGCTGTCCGTACCCGCGCCCGACAGCAACGAGAGCGCCAGGACCATGACGATGCCCGCCGAGATGCCCTTGGTGAGGAAGTAACTCGACACCCTCCAACCCCACGGCATCGGGTGGTCGGTGTTGTAGACGACCCGCGGTGGCGCCTCCTTCGGGGGTCGTGGCGCCGACGGCTGCCCCTTGCCCCGGCGGCTGCCGCTGCGCCCGGCCGTCGGCGTCAGGTCCACGGTCATGAACGACGGCGCCGGATCGCTCCAGATACCCCCGTCGCCCGGGTCGACCGCCCCCAACGGATCGATACCCGCCGGCTCGACGCCCTTGTACCACAGATTCGGCGCTGTGCCCTGCTCCGGGGACCGCTGGAGCATCCGCTCGGCGTGGACCATTCGCGAGATGGGCGTGGTCGGGTCGTGGACATCGCCCGAGATGATCGCTCCTTCCGGACACACCACCACGCAGGCGGGCTCCAGCCCGACCTCGACCCTATGCACGCAGTAGTTGCACTTCTGGGCGGTGTTGTCGTGGGGATCGATGTAGAGCGCGTCGTAGGGGCAGGCCTGCATGCAGCTCTTGCAGCCGATACAGAGGCTGGTGTCGAAGTCGACTATCCCGTCGTCCCGCCGGAACAGGGCATTGGTGGGACAGATCGATATGCAGGGGGCGTCGGTGCAGTGGTTGCACCGCATGACCGAGAAGGACCGTGTGGTGTCGGGCCAGGTTCCCTTCTCGATGTACTTGACCCAGGTGCGGTTCACTCCCAGCGGGACATCGTGCTCGGTCTTGCAAGCCACGGTGCAGGCGTGACAGCCGATACACGCCGTCTGGTCGATGACGAAGCCGTACTGCAAGGCACTCCCTCTATACCTGGACCGCGGGCGCAACCCCGGCCCTGCAAGGGTAATCCGCTTCGGAGTGCCGGACGCTCTATACCGGGACACCGCCCGGGCGATACGTGTCTGGGCCGCGATTCGCCCTCAGGCTTACCGACACTTGGTCGGATAACGCGTGTAACGTTCTGCGACCATGCAACCCCTGGTAGAAGCCACCGACCTGACAAAGCGATTCGGCGACTTCACCGCAGTCGACGCGATCGGCTTCTCCGTCGCCTCGGGAGAGGTGTTCGGCTTCCTCGGTCCCAACGGTGCGGGCAAGAGCTCCACCATGCGGATGATCGGCGCCGTCTCGCCCGTGACGTCCGGACGGCTGCGCGTGTTCGGTCTCGATCCGGCTACCGACGGCCGGCACATCCGGTCCCGGCTGGGGGTGGTACCCCAGGACGACTCGCTCGACATGGAGTTGAGCGTGGAGGAGAACCTGTACATCTATGGCCGGTACTACGACATCCCGCGCCGCGAGATCCGTGCCCGGATCGACGAACTGATCGACTTCGCCCAGCTCCGAGAGCGCCGCACCTCGCGGGTGGATCCGCTCTCGGGCGGGATGAAGCGGCGCCTCACGATCGCCAGGGGCCTGATCAACCGTCCCGACCTCCTGCTCCTCGACGAGCCGACCACGGGACTCGACCCCCAGGCCCGCCACGTGTTGTGGGATCGTCTCTACCGGCTCAAGCAGGACGGGGTTACCCAGATCATCACCACCCACTACATGGACGAGGCCGAGCAGTTGTGTGATCGGCTGGTGATCATGGACCGGGGCCGCATCGTCGCCGAGGGGTCGCCCCGCGGTCTCATCGAGACCCACGCAACCCGCGAGGTGTTAGAGGTGCGCTTCCCTGTGGGAGAGTTGGAGCCGGCTGGACCGACGCTCCAGGGGACGGCCGATCGGGTCGAGTTGCTGGCCGATCGGGCACTCCTCTACACCTCCGATGCCGACTCTGCTCTGGGGGAGGTACACCGGCTCGGTCTCCGGCCGGAGAGCGCGCTGGTGCGCCGCAGCACGCTCGAGGACGTCTTCCTCAAGCTGACCGGGCGCACCCTGGTCGACTGACGAGGGCCGGCTGATGCAGGTACCGGGAGCGCTGCGAGTCGTCGAGGCGAACGCCATCGCGTACCGGCGGGTCTGGAAGGGGTCGGCGTTCTCCTCGTTCGTCACCCCGGCCCTGTTCCTGGTGGCGATGGGCCTGGGCCTCGGGTCGCTGGTCGACCGTGGAACGGGCGCCGCCGCTTTCGAGGACCTCAGCTACGTGGCCTTCCTCGCGCCCGGACTCCTCGTCGCCAGCGCCATGCAGTCCGGAGCGGCCGAGGGATCGTTCCAGGTGATCGCCGGGATGAAGTGGACCCGCAACTACCACTCGGTGGTCGCCTCGCCGGTCGGCACCGGCGGCCTGGTCGCGGGTCACTTCATCTGGACCGGCCTCCGGGTGTTGATGGTCTCGGTGATCTTCGGGGCGGTAGCGGCCGCCCTGGGGGCTATCTCGCCGGTAGCCGCCCTGGCCCTGGCGCCCATCGGGATACTCATCGGCCTGGCCACCGTGGCGCCGATGACCGCCTTCACCGCCAACCGGGAGAACACCGAAGCCCTCACCGCCGTCTTCCGTTTCGGCATCACGCCCATGTACCTCTTCTCGGGCGCCTTCTTCCCGATCACCCAGCTACCCGGTTGGCTCCAGTCCGTGGCAACGGTGACGCCGTTGTGGCACGCGGTCGAGCTGGCCCGGCGGGTAGCACTCGGCTACGACTCGGCCCTTCCGGCCTGGCAACACGTCGGGTACCTGGTCCTGATATTCGCCGTGGGGGCTGCCCTCACCCGCCGCCTCTTCTCCCGGCGGCTGAACGTATGACCACCCGCACGCTGGCACTCCGGATCCTGCCGCCTCCGCTGGTGGGGCTGCGCGCCCAGCGCCTGATCGAGCGCAACATGCTCGTCTACAGGCGGGCGTGGATGATCCTCGTGTCGGGCTTCTTCGAGCCGGTCTTCTACCTGCTCTCGCTCGGGATCGGGATGGGCCGCCTGGTCGGAGAGGTGGCCGGCCCGGGGGGTACCACCCTCAGCTACGCGGCCTTCGTGGCGCCGGCCCTGCTAGCGGCCTCGGCCATGAACGGAGCGGTGTTGGAGTCGACCATCAACATCTTCATCAAGCTCCGGTACGGCAAGATCTACGACGCCATCCTCGCCACCCCCCTCCGCCCGTGGGACATCGCCATCGGGGAGATAACCTGGTCGTTGATCCGCGGCGTCCTCTATTCGACCGGATTCGTCGTGGTCATGGCGGCGATGGGCCTGGTGGCCACACCGCTGGTGATCCTGGCCATACCGGCGGCGACCCTGATCGGCTTCGCCTTCGGAGCGGTCGGCATGGCGGCCTCCACCTTCATGCGTAGCTGGCAGGACTTCGACCTGGTCGTGCTGTTCCTGCTGCCCATGTTCCTGTTCAGCGCCACCTTCTACCCGCTCGACGTCTACCCGCCGGCGCTCCGGGCCCTCACCCAACTCTCGCCGCTGTATCACGGGGTCGAGCTCATCCGGGCTTTCACCCTCCGCTCCTTCGACCTGGGGATCTTGGGCCACGTGGCCTACCTGATCGCGCTCGGATCGGTGGGACTTGTGGTGGCCGGACGGCGGCTCGGCGCCCTGCTCAACCCGTAGGCAGCGAGGCATCCGGCCGCGTCGGCAACCCCGCAGATCTCCTCGAGCAAGGGCGCCAGAGATGCGACGGTCCGCCGGTCGGGGGCGCCGGTAGCAACCGGCCGAAGCGACGCGCCCCGGTCCTGTTCCTAGGAATCGGGGACCCGGCTCTCGGCGCGGTAGAGGAACGCCGCCATCTGCGCGCGTAGCGTGTCACGCTCGGGGCAGAACACCGAACCGTCGCCGCAGCCGGCGGTGATCCCCCACGCGGCGAGCCTGGCCACGTGGTCCGCGTACCACGCGTCGGAGGGCACATCCGCAAACGCCGGGGCCAGGCCCCGTGCCAGCTTGTAGGCCCGCGACAGGAACACCGCCATCTGCGCGCGGGTCACGGTGCCATCGGGACAGAACACGGAACCATCCTTACAGCCCGCCGTGACGCCGAGTTCGGCCAGTCGCTCGATGAACGGCACATGGAACCCCGAGGCTTCCACATCCGCGAACCTCGACGTCGAGACCGCAGACGGGTCCCTGCCGTCGAGGACGCGCACGATCCACACCGCCGCCGTCTTGCGGTCGATCGCCTCGCCCGGGCAGAAACCCTGCTCGCACTCGGTACCGGCGAACACACCGAGTGGGCCCAGCGTCGACACCGCCGCGGAGTAGTACACATCACCGGCAACATCACCGAACACACCCACCGGACCGGCAGCCGGCGCCGGACCGGAAGGACCGCCGCCAGTGCCACCGCCACCACTAGCACCGCCGCTGCTGCTCGGCGTCGACGATGGGCCGGACGGCGGCTCCGGACGTTCCTCCGTCACGGCCACCCTCACGTCGAGGTCGGTGGCGTGGTCGGCCGGATCTGTGGCCGTCACCGTGATCTCGTAGATGTTGTCGCCGCCGTTGTCCCCCGGCGTGGCGTGGTCCGGCGGCTCGCGGAAACGCAGCCGGCCACCGCTGATCGTGAACTGGCCGCTGTCGGCACCCGACCGCGACCAGGTGATCGATTGCCGTTCGGGGTCGGTGGCCCGGTAGGTGAAGACAGTCCTGGTCTCGCCGCTCGGGTAGAAGACCACCGCGTCTCCGGTCAGGACCGGGGGCTCCTCCACGTCGGTGACCGTGATCGTCACCGTGACCGAGGCGGAGGCGAGCGAGGGGTCGGTGGCGGTCACCCGCACCCGGTAGCTCGACCTGGTCTCGCGATCGAGCGCCGCCTTCGTACTCAGCAGGCCGGTAGCGCGGTTGATGTCGAACAGCGCCGCGTCCGCCCCGCCCAGCGTGTAGGTCAGGGGGTCGCCGGGGTCGCTGGCCGTGACAGGGTCGCCGATCGCGGTCTCCGGGTCCGTCTTCTCGGCCACGCTGCGCGTGGTGCTCGTGGATTCGAACTCGGGCCGGCTGTTCTCGGGCGGCGGTGTCCGGACCGGATTGTCCGACTCCACCGTCGTGGTCTTGGTCGTGCCGTGGCGGTCGACGTACGACACATCGAAGCTCAGGTCCTTGCCGACGTCTTCATCGTCCGGCACGTAGACGGGCGAAGTGGCCTGGGCTGGTAAAACAGCAGCGCGGAACGGTACAGCGGCGAAGGCGCCGGCAGCCGCGACGACCGGTGAGGCGGTATAGCCGAGGGCCGAGCCGGTCTTGGTGCCATCCGGCAACGTCCACGAGATTTCGGAGATGGTCCCGTCGGGATCGGCCAGGGTGGCCCGCAATCCGGTGCCCACCTGCGGTTGCAGGTTCGACAGCTGGACGACTCCCGGCTCCTCCACGTTCGTGACGGTGACCGTCACGTCCAGTGTTCCGGTATGGGTGCCGTCGAAGGCCCGTACCGTCACGTCGTAGACGTTGTTGCCGCCGCTGTCCTGAGGGGCTTCGAAGTCGGGAACGGTGACGAACGAGAGCTCACCGTCGGTCGAGATCGTGAAGTCGCCGGAATCGCGCCCACCCAGCGACCAGTGGACGATGAACTCCTCCGGGTCGTTGGCCACGTAGGCGCCCACCGGCCCGTCGTGATCCTCCTCAACCGTGATCGTGGCTTGGCTGTTCGGAGCGGCGGGTCCGGGCTGGGGCGGCTCGTTCACGTCCGTGACCGTCACCGTCACATCCAGAGGGGTGCTCTTGCCGGCCGCCGTGGCGGTCACGGTCACCGAATAGACACCCCAGGAGCGGAAATGTCAAGCTGCAGCTCGGTTGGCGGGTTGTCGG
>JAPPHZ010000020.1 GCA_028820935.1 bacterium
AAGCACCTACACTCCCTCCAACAAGACAGCGTTGCGACGACCCCTTGAACCTGGTTTGGGCGTGTTGACACTATTGAGGCTGTCGTGTATTAGGGCGAGGGTGATGAAGGCCATAGAAATGATGTCGAGTCTGTCGTAGCGGGTCTAGACGTGTCGGTAGCGTTTGAGCCGGCGGATGAGCCGTTCGATCTCGTTGCGCCGCTTGTATGTCTGGCGGTTGTAGGAGTAGGGCTGTTTACGGTTGGTCTTGGGTGGATGTGGGGTTGATAGCCTGGGGCGAGAGCGAGTTGGCGTGTTTCGTTCCCCTCGTGTGCCCGGTCGGCTACCAGGGGCAGACGCAGCTACAAGGATCCTTGACGTCTCAGTAGTTCCCGTCCCCAGGGGACGTCGTGGTCTTGACCTGGGGAAAGGCAGAAATCTACGGCGGTCCGGGCGGTGGCGGCCAGCATGTGGATCTTGGTGGTCCAGCTGCCCCGGGATTGCCGATCGCCTGAGGCCCCTGGGATGTCGGGGCGCCGTGCCCGTCGGGATGTACCTTGACAGACGTGCTGTCCAGGCCCGGCACTTCGGGATCGACGAGTTGTTCTGCCTGTAGGCGGGAGAACACCCCGGTCCAGCACCCCGTTCTTAGACCAGCGGTTCATCCGCCGGTAGGCCGTGTACCACTTGCCGTACCGTGCGGGCAATGCCCTCGATTTGCGGCCGTGCTCGAGTATGTGGCGGATGCAGTTAAGTCAAGGTTGGAACTTTGGTGTTGCCCGGCTGTGTGGGGAACGCGTCTGCTATATGTTAGTATTGTGTGGTGTTGGTTTCATACGTCAATTATAGGTGTTGGTTTCATACGTCAATTATAGGTGTTGGTTTCATACGTCAATTATACCGGTCAGATACCTCCACTCCCTGGTGTATGTAGTCAACAGGCCCCAGTTTGCAGGCCGATGGCTCATGTTCCGCGGTGAACCTACCTGCCTAGGATGCGGCTAGGCCCGGTGTGTGAGTAGATGGCCGTGGTACCATGGCTTGTCAGCCAAACATGGAAGGAAGACCGATGGCCAGCCAGCGTGGCAGGGGCCGACCCATTGAGAAGCCGTTGCCGGATCGTGTCCCGGAGACGCCTGAGAACATGTTGAACGCTGTGCTGGCAATGCCACCCAAACGGTCATCGCGGTACCAGCAGAACGGTCAGCGGCGCTGACCATGGAGTGGCTGGGTGGTATTGGCGCTGTTACGACGGGGGCGGTTGCGGTGTTTGCGTTGTGGTTGAACCGTCGTGACAGGGTGGCTGACAAGATTGGCGAGTTGGATACGCGGTTGACATCTGGGATTGCTGAGTTGTCTGAGCGTGTGGCACGGATTGAGGGTCATCTGAGTCTCTACGACGCGCGGCTGGTTGATCGTAGGCCCTGATGACATCGGCTGGTGATCCTGGGGGCGTGCCGCTTGCGCCTGAACCGGAACCGGATGCGGTTACCTTCGATCCGGCTGTAGGTGCACTGACGGTCAACCTGGGGAAGGTCAATAGGTCAGCGGATGATCGCAGCGAACCGTGGGAGGCGTTGACGTTCGAGATCAACCCGGCTTTTCCTTTACGTTTGTTGACCATCGAGAACAGACCAGAGTGACCTAAACCCTATCGGCACTCACGTTTATGGTTCTTCCTTGTTGTGGGACACCACACTGCAAGATACATTTTGAACTAGGCCCTTATACAGTCCGGTAAGTGAAACGATCCCGTTGTTGCGTTCAGTATGGTGAGACGGTGGTAGTGCTAGGGGTTGAGGTATTGTGCCCAGGTTTCCATGAGTTGGCGGCGGCGTTCGAGTAGGTCGGAGCGTTGGTAGGCGAGTTCGACGTCGGTTCCTGCGCGGTGGCCTAGGCACAGTTCGGCGACGGCCCAGTCTGCGCCTGTCTCTGCGGCCCAGCTGCGGAAGGCTGAGCGCATCCCGTGTGGTGTGCCGTCGATGCCGTTTTCGCGGCAGAGTTTGCTCATGGTGGAGTCTGAGAGGGTTTGGCCGGTTGCTGATGGGAAGACGAGGTCGTTGCCGTCGGAGAGTTCGCGTGCTTTTTGGAGGACGGCTAGGGCGGCGGTGCTTAGTGGAACCCGGTGCGGTTCACCGATCTTGGTCCGGCGGCCGGGGATGGTCCATGTGGCGGAGTCGAGGTTGATCTCGTCCCATGTTGCCAGTCGGGCTTCGCTGCTTCGTACGGCGCACAGCGTGAGGAACTCTAAGCAGTACACGGTGGCTGCCCAGGCGCCGGTGGCGCGGATGGTGGCCAGTGCGTCGGATACTTGGCTGTGTGGGACGGATCGCATGTGTTGACGGCGGGTGCTGTTCTTGCCTAGGGCAGCTGTGATCGTGGCGGTGGGGTCGTTGGTGCGGTGTCCTTCAGCTACGGCCCATTTCATGACGGCGCTGATGCGCTGGCGAACCCGTCTGGCGGTTTCGGCTTTGGTGAACCATATGGGGGTGAGACACGCCATGAGGTCGGCGGAGGTGATGAGGTCGATCCGTTTTCCTCCGACTGTTGGGTACACGTAGGTTCGGAGGCTCGACTGCCAGATTTGTTGGCTTCTGCTGCCAGGCCGCCATTTGGCGGAGTGGAGTTCGATTACCTTGTCGGCTGCCTGCTCGAATGTTGGTGTCTTGTTGGCTTTCGGGTTGCGTCCTTCTTCGATGGCTTGGCGGTTGTCGAGGGCGCGGCGGCGGGCTTCGGCGAGTGTGACTGCGGGGTAGGAACCGAGGCCGAGGTTGGTCTCGCGGCCGTTGATTCGGAGTCGCTGGCTCCACGTCTTGGATAGCCGACCCTCGATTCTGGTCGTCTTCACCAGTAGGCTCAGCCCGTGGCCGCCGCGTCCGTCTCCGTAGCGTCCGGGTCTGCGCACGGTCTTGACGAAGGTAGCCGACAGGGTTGCTGGGCGTCTCATGTTTCCGATTGGTTCCTGTTCTGGGTATCGGTCTAGTTATCAGGTTAGCACCGGGATTGTACAGAACGGTGCGAAAACCGATGAAACAACCAAATCGACTACGGTGCCTGTGACCTGGGAGAACACGGGTAGTATAGAAGGTAGTGCTACGGTGCGAAACAGAGGTTCGATTGTCCGCACCTCCACTGCGTTCCGTGGGTAGCCCAAGGCGACCGACCACGCTTGCACGAGTGCTTGGGGCAGGTGGTTCGGGTCCCGCATCGGGGCCAGGTTGACGGAAGGATCGGCTCTCCGAGCCGCCTGTCAGCTCTGGTGCTTCTTGCCTTCGAAGACCGTTCCCCAGATGGGGATGTCGCGGAGGGAGTTGATGTCGACGGTGTAGGGGTCTTCTTGGAGGATGGTGAAGTCTGCTCGTTTGCCCCAGCGCAGCGATCCGATCTCGTCCTCGAGCCCGAGTACGTGGGCGGCGTTGGTGGTGATGGCCCTGATGGCGGCGTCCAGGGAGGCTCGCTCGTCGGGTCCCATCAGAGTGCCTGACTCCGTCAGCCGGTTGGCGGCTACCCAGGCGTTGTTCAGGGGCTTCGCCGGCGCCATCGGGAAGTCCGAGTGGACAGCGAACCGCACTCCTGCTCGCTCGAGGGAGCCGAGTCTGGAGATCTGGGACGCCCGCTCGAAACCGACCGTGTGGGCGGCGAAGGCTTCGGCGAGCTCGTAGACGTAGTACGCATTCACGGAGGCGACGCCCCCGACCGCCGCCATGCGGTCGACCTGTTGCGAACTCGAGATGCCGAAGTGCTCGAAGGTGAAGCGATGATCGAAGCGGGGGCGCTCCCGCTGCAGCTTCTCGAGGGTGGACAGGGCCAGTTCGACGCCGAGGTCTCCGCTGCAGTGCACATGGATCTTCAGTCCCGCATTCCAGAGGACCCGGGCGATCTCCTCGAACCTCTCCGGGGGTGTTATCCACTCGCCGTGGCGACCGTCGAGGTGTCCGGGGGGCTTGAGCATCAACAACTCTGCGAAGAACCCTCCGTCGGCGAAGAGCTTGGCGTGGTCACTGAACCGCAGGCGGTGGGTGTTCCGCTCGGGGTATTCCAGCACCCGCTCGAGGAATTGCCTGTCGGTACGCGCATCGCCATCCGGTCCCGCTGTGTAGGGCATCAGCTGGATCCGGAATGGGGTGTCGGGCTGTTCCATCACCGCCAGCAGGTGGGACCACTCCTCCTCGAATCCGTAGAAACCGAACGCGGCGTCGCCGATGGTCGTATGGCCACCGGTGTGGATGACCTGGCGCATCCGGTCGAGCCCATCGCGGAACCGCTCCGTTTCCAGGATGAAGCTGCGGAGGTGGTGGAGCGCCACTTCCAGGCCGGTCTCGAAGAACTTGCCCCCATCGAGGTCGATCTGTGGGTGACGGCGCGCGGCCTCCGGGTCCAGATCCATCCAGCGCAGGCAGGCGTCGTTCACCACCAGCGAGTGGTATCCGCGGTGCCAGACCACGACCGGACGGATGGTGGATACCTCGTTGAGGGCGTTCCGATCGATGTCACCGTGCCAGATGGGGTGATGGCCGAAGGCGAACAGTGGTTCTTTGGGCGCCAGGGTGGCTTCGATGTCAACCAAGCGGGTGCGGAACTGCTCCTCGTCACGCACGGGGTGGATCTGCTCCCCCGGGAGATCCCAACCCACCGCGGTCGTGAAGTGCATCGGCAACAGGATGGCGGCCATGGACGGATGCAGGTGGGGATCGATGAAGCCCGGCATGAGGCACAGGTTCTTGAAAGTGTCGTCCACTTCGTGGCTGTGCGTTTCGAGCCACGGTCGCATCGTCTCGATAGTCCCGACCTCGAGGATGCGTCCATCCCGAACCGCTACCGCTTCGGCCACCGGCAGGGACGGCTCCATCGTCCGCACCGTTCGGGCGACAAACACAGTTATCTCAGCCATGAAAGCCTCCTATGCCAGCAGTTCCTCCGGCCCGGAGTGCCTGTCTTCCTCGGGAGGGCCCGACCGCACCGGGACGAACCGGCCTAACCGTCCTCGCGTAGCCGTCGGCTGAGGGTTGCCGCAGTCTCGGCGCCGCTCTCGATGGCGCCGTCCATGAACCCGGCCCAGCCTCGGGCGAGGTCCGAACCGGCGAAGTAGAGGCGGCCGCGGGGAACGGAGAAGTCGGAGTAGTAGCGCGACAGCTGCCCCGGGCGGTAGGTCGTCCAAGTCCCCTTGGCGTACGGGTCGGTCGACCAGTTGTGGCTGTGGCACTTGCGGACCGTCGCCTCCGGGGCGAACTGGCGGATCGCCTGCTGCACCTGGGCGCGGTCCATTCCGTCGATCGCCGAGTCATCCTCGCCTATTCCCACCAGGAGCCGCCCGCCGTCGAAGTCGGCCTGCTCCGAGACCCAGCAGAGAGGGCCGCCCCAGCCCGAGGCCATCAGGAACTCGGGTACGTTGTCGACCAGCGCATGCAGCTTGACCGCATGGCCTGCCAGCCCCTCGGCGGCGAACGCTCTCTTGGGCGAGCCGGCAGGTAACGGCAACTCGATGTCCTCCCAGGTGTTGACGGGGGTGGCCAGCACCGCGAAGCGGGCCCTGTGGGTGTCGCCGCCGGTGGTCGTCACCGCGATATGGTCGCCGGCGTCGGCAATCGAGGCGACCGGCGCCGAGAGCCCGATGTCCGCGCCCCCGTCCTCGGCCAGGGCTGTGACCAGACTCTCCGTTCCCTGGGCGAACTTCGTAGCCGGTGCGTCGTCGAGCGTCCATGTGGTGTTGTCGTATCCGGCCACCCACGTGAGGACCTGTAGCGCCGACACGTCCGAGGGATCGCATCCGAAGGCGAACGCGGCCCACATCGAGAGGTACTCCGCCACCAGGTGTTGGTCTGTGTAGGGCGCGATGAACTCGGAGAACGGGATGTCCAGATCGTGCAGGTCCGGGCTGTCCAGATCGGACCCGAAGGTCACCCGGCGTGACTGGTCGACGATGTGATCGAGCGCCTTGTCGAGATCGGGGCGGACGTCACGGGGCACGGGCTGGTCGGGACGCGCCAGGCTGCGACCGCCGAGCGATACCCGGAACTCCTGGCCGGCCGGGCTCAGGACAGTGGGCAGGGAGTAGCGCTTGATCTCGCGGGCGATGTTGTGCTGGGTCCCCTCGTCGAACCACGTGCCCCCCATCTCGGTGTAATGGTCGGTGTCGCCGAAGCGCTTCCACCACGTCCGCCCACCCAGCCGGTCGCGCGCCTCCAGTACCAGGACCCGGTGTCCACCCTGAACCAGATCACGGGCGGCTGTCAGACCGGCGATGCCGCCACCGATAACGATCACATCATGATGCATGAAGTCCAACCTTCATCCCGAGGGTCGTATCCGAAGCATACGGCAGCCACGCGGAGATCGGCCGATCTCCGGCGAGGCAATCGGAGGGGCGTGGGATGTCTCTGTCGGGCGACTGCCGTCTCGCCCGCTCGGATCGGGTACGAGGGGCCTGCACCCTTCCGGATGTAACCGGATACCGGGGTACGCTGGGGGCGCCGGTGCGGCGATGCGGACAGGTGCTTGATGGTTGATCGGCGGATGGCCCGCCTTCGTGAGGAGTACGAGACGGAGGGGCTCTCGATGCGGGAGGCCCATCCTGACCCGATCCGCCAGTTCGACCGCTGGTTCAACGAGGCCGTGGACGCGGGTGTGCCGCAGGCCAACGCCATGACCGTTGGCACGGCTGACGATCGCGGGCGCCCCTCTGCCCGGGTGGTGCTGCTCAAGGGGTACGACCTTTCGGGGTTCGTGTTCTACACCAACCTCGGGAGCCGCAAGTCGGAGGAGTTGACGGCCAACCCGCGGGCGGCCCTCTGCTTTCTCTGGCTGGAGCTGCACCGCCAGGTCAGGATCGAAGGACCGGTCGAGGTGGTCGGCGACGCGGATTCCGACGAATACTTCGCCTCCCGTCCGCGGGGGGCCCGGATCGCCGCGGCTGCTTCTCCGCAGAGCCGGGAGATTTCCGGCAGGCTCGCGCTCGAACGCCTGGTGACGGACAAGGAAGCCGAGTACCAGGATGGGGAGGTGCCCCGGCCCGCCCACTGGGGAGGGTGGAGGGTCCGACCCGAACGGTTCGAGTTCTGGCAGGGCCGGCGCCACCGGCTCCATGACCGGGTCGTCTACCTCGCCGATGGCGACGGTTGGCGACGGGTGCGGCTGGCGCCATGATCGCCGCCGATGCCTGCCTGCGGCCGGCGATGGTCAGAGCGATGATCGCCCATGCCGCCGAAGCCAGCCCAAGAGAGGCCTGCGGCCTGATCGTCTATGACGGGGCCGGGTTTCCGGCGCGGCTCTATCGCACCACCAACGTCCACCCAGATCCCGATCGCTTCGAACTGGACCCGGTCGAGCACTTCGGGGTGCTGAGGGAGGCGGACGAGTCCGGGTGGCGGATCGGCGCGGTCTACCACTCCCATCCGCGGGGTCCCGCCCGGCCATCCGCTACGGACCGGGCCGCAGGGATCGACCCGGACTGGATATCGTTCGTCATCGGACGCAATCGGACCGCCGGGTGGGTCATCCAGGCCTACAGGTTGGCGGACGGGCGCGCTATCCCCCTCGGCAAAGTAGCGTCCTGACCGGGCACAATGCGCCGCGCGGCGGCCGGAATCGACCAAGATGAGCACCATGCCGGCGAACCCGAAGGACTTCCCGGGCCATGAACCCGATCCGGCCCGATGGTGGGATGCCGATCTGGCCGCGTACCTCTCCCGCCTGGAGAGCCAGCGGGGGTTGTCGGAACACACGGTGGCCGCCTACCGGCGTGATCTCACCCAGTTCTTCCGTCATGTCGAGAGCCTGGGAATCGACTCTGCGGCCGGTATCGACCGCACCTCGATCCGTACGTTCCTGGCACAGCTCGACGGCAGGGGTTATGCCCGGCGCTCGGTTGCC
The DNA here is from genome assembly GCA_028820935.1 of bacterium. Taxonomy (NCBI): domain Bacteria; species bacterium. The sequence goes on from JAPPHZ010000020.1 coordinate 7,849, forward strand.
CGCAAGATCTCGGCCATCCGGGCCTTCCTGTCGGATGCGGTGCGGCGAGGTGCTCTCTCGGTCAACCCGGCCGACGGTATCGCCCGTCCCAAGTCCCGCCGGACCCTTCCCAAGGCCCTCACCCAGCGGGCCGCCACCTCGCTCCTCGAAGCGATCGACGGGGACGATCCGAAGTCGCTGCGAGACCGGGCCGTTCTCGAGACCCTTTACGCCACGGGCTTGCGCGTGTCCGAGTTGGCCTCTCTCACCATGGACGGGACGGTCGGGCTGGATCGGTTGGTCGTGGAGGGTAAGGGTGGTCGCCATAGGGTGATCCCGTTGGGGGCGCAGGCCCGGATCGCCGTCGAACGCTACGTACGAGCGGGCCGGCCCCTCCTCCTCGGCGATCGCCCCACGGACGCCCTGTGGGTGGGCGCACGGGGAGTGCCCATGAGCCCCCGAACGCTTCGCCGGATGGTGCGGAGCCGGGCAGGCACCTTTCCCCACGCCCTGCGCCACTCCTTCGCCACCCACCTGCTCGAAAGGGGTGCCGATCTGACCTCTGTCCAGCAGCTCCTGGGCCATGTCGAACTGGGGACCACCCAGGTCTACACCTCCGTCACCCGCCACCACATGAGGGCCACGTACGAACGCAGCCACCCACGTGCTTAGTTTCCAGTTGCCAGTTTCTAGTTGGTAGTGTTTTGATAGCGACTAATCTTTAGTAACAAACGATCAGCAACTAGCAACTAGCAACTAGCAACTAGCAACTAGCAACCAGCAACTAGTATCAAGCCGATCACGCACGTTCACTGCGGCCTCCCGCGGTCGGGCCAGCCAGCTCGGGGAGGTTCGGAGGGCGCCCGGGCAGCCTGCGCGGCGCCTCCGAGAAGGGTGGGCGGAGGAAGAACCGAACAGAGGAGGCATTGTTGTCTGCCGTCACCATGAAGCAGCTGCTCGAGGCCGGGGTCCATTTCGGCCACCAGACCCGGCGCTGGAACCCCAAGATGGCCCCGTACATCTTCGGAGAGCGCAACGGGATCCACATCATCGACCTGCGCCGGACGCTCGAGGAGGTCCAGAGGGCCCACGCCTTCGTCCGGGATCTGGTAGCCGAGGGCGGCGCCGTCCTGTTCGTGGGCACCAAGAAGCAGGCCCGGTCCGCCATCGAGGAAGCCGCCCAGCGGGTCGATATGCCGTACGTGAGCTTTCGGTGGCTGGGCGGCATGCTCACCAACTTCAAGACCATCAACCAGCGCATCTTCTACATGAAGGAGCTGGCAGCCATGGAGACGTCGGGCGATATGGAGCAGCTACCGAAGAAAGAACGCCTCCGCCTTCGCCGCGAGTACGCCCATCTCGAGCGGACCCTGGGCGGGGTGGCGGATATGGGCGGAACACCGTCGGCCGTCTTCGTGGTCGACCTGAACACCGAACACATCGCGGTGCGGGAAGCGGTGAGGTTGAAAATACCCGTCATCGCGCTGGTCGACTCCAACTGCAACCCCGACGATATCGACTTCGTCATCCCCGGCAACGACGACGCCATCCGGTCGGCCTCTCTCATCGCCTCTGCGATCGCTGACGCCTGCGTGGCCGGGAAGGAGCAGGCTCTCGCCGCCGCCGAGGGTAAGTCCGAGGAGGAGGGCGCCGACAGCTAGCGCCGTCACTGCGGACCGAACAGACACCAAGCCACCAACCACCAACAGGAACCTGAATCGAAGGACGAATAAAGATGCCACAGTTCACAGCCAAGGACGTACAGGCTCTGCGCAAGGCCACCGGGGTCGGCATGATGGACGCCAAGAAGGCCCTGGTGGAGTGCGACGGGGACATGGACAGGGCCAAGGACCTACTCCGGGAGAAAGGTCTGGCCGACGCCAAGAAGCGGGCCGGAAGGGACGCCAACGAGGGCACCGTCGGCTTCTACGTGCACCAGCCCTCCGGTTACCCCACCGTCGGGGTGATCGTGGAGCTGGCGTCGGAGACCGACTTCGTCGCCAAGAGCGACCGGTTCCAGAAGATGGCCCATGACGTGGCCATGCATATCGCCGCCGCCCAGCCCAAGTGGGTGCGGACCGAGGACGTACCCGGAGAGTTGGTCGACAGGGAGAAGGAGCTGATCGCCAGGGAGGCGTTGGCATCGGGCAAGCCGGAGCGGATCGTGGAGCGAATCGTGGAGGGGCGGATCAATTCCTTCTACAAGGACAACGTGCTCTACGAGCAGGAGTACATCAGGACCGATCAGTACGAAGGCAAGGTCGGGGACATGGTGACCGAACTGGCCGCCTCCATGGGTGAGAACATCGGCGTCCGGCGGTTCGCCCGCCTGGCAGTGGGTGAGCAGGACACCTAGGATTTAGCCCGGTGCGGCTCAGCCGGTGAGTACCCGCCTGGTGTTCTCGATCATGAACCGGTCCAGGAGCGCGGTGTCCAGGCCCAACGCTTCCATCATCCCGGGAACCACCGAGCGCAGGTAGCCGTAGCCGAATCCCCCGTAGGCGGTCAGCTGCAGTCGGGTGCAAACGTCGTGGCTTACCAGCAGTTGCCCGGCGTAGCCCTCGTCCGCCAGCCGGCTGAGAGCGGCCAGCCTTTGCGGGTCGGTCGGGAAGTGCAGGTACCACCCGTGCGGCCACCACGTGCTCCCGAAGAAGTCGAACTCCACGTTGACGCCGCGCGCCAGGACTCGCCGGTGCCAGGTCAGATCCCGGATGTCGAAGTCCATGTGGCAGAAAACCACCCGTTCCCAGTCGGGCTCGGTCCGGCCGAGCACTTCGAGAGCCTGCTCGGCGATCGGGACCTCCGTGAGGTGCACGAACAGCGGCGCGCCGGTAGTCCGATGGGCGATGACGGCCGCTTCCAGTGTCTTGAGTTCGCCGGGATGGACCGGAGAGAACAGGCCGATCTCGCCGATCACACCGGCCCGGACTCCGGTCTGGCCGATGCCCTCCGTCAGATCGCGGATCATCGGCTCGGCGATCTCCTCCGGCGGCGATCCGTCGATCAGGCGGCGCGTTGCGGGCCGCTGCTGGAGGCGCACGTAATGGCCGGTGCCGCAGACGATATTGATCCCGGCCGCTTCGGAGATCCGGGCCAACCCGGCCGGGTCCCTACCGAGCTCTGGCGGAGTCAGGTCCACGATGGTGTCCACTCCCGCCTGTCGGGCCTTCGCCAGTTCGCCCACCGGATCGGAGGACTCGTCAAGGGTGATCACGTTGACATTGCGCATCATGTCGTTACGCAGCACTCCGAGCTGGTCCATCGTGATCGGGCGGGTCGCCTCCGGGCCCGTAGCGGGGAATGCGTAGGCCATGGAGAGGAGCACGTGCTCGTGGGGGAGCGTGACACCCAGTTCCGAGCCCTTGATCGGACCCCTGACAGTCATCACCTGCGTCATTCGCTCCCAGTCTACGAGGCTTCCCGCACCGGCTAAGAGGGTGCGCGGATAGGCTGTCGCGAGACCTCGCAGCAAAGGCGAACATCCGGAAAGGCTGATATGACCAGTTTCTGGCACGGGTATGCCGATATGAGCCTCGTCCCCGGCAACGAGATCGTGATGAGCCGGGGAGAGGGGGTCTGGATCCGTGACACGAACGGCAACCGGTACCTGGACGCCACGGCCTCCCTCTGGTATTGCAACGTCGGGCACGGCCGCCGGGAGATCGCCGAGGCGGTGGCCCGCCAGGTCGCCGATCTGGCCGGCTATTCGACATTCGGTTTCACCACTACCCCGCCCACCAGGGAGTTAGCCGACCGGCTGGTAGCTATGGCACCCATCGACGATGCTGTGGTGTTCATGACCACCGGCGGCAGCGACGCCATCGAGACCGCCGCCAAACTGATCCGCCGCTACTGGAACGCGGTGGGCCGGCCCGAGAAGCGGATCATCGTGGCCCGAGAGCTGAGCTACCACGGCATGAACGCCTGGGGTACCGAACTCGGTGGGCTTCCCTCCAACAACGAGGGCTACGGGGGGCCGTTGGTACCCCACGTGGTCCACGTTCCCACCCATGACACCTCGGCGGTCGCCGACCTGTTCGAGCGCGAGGGCGGGCGGATCGCAGCCTTCGTGGGTGAGCCGGTGATCGGGTCGGGAGGGGTCGTTCCGCCGGCTGACGGCTACTGGCCCGAAATCGAGCGGCTGTGCCGTGCTCACGACGTGCTGCTGGTGGCCGACGAGGTGATCACCGGATTCGGCCGGGTGGGCCGGGACTTCGGCGCCCAGCACTACGGGTTCACCCCTGATGTGATCGCGTTCGCCAAGGGTGTCACGTCCGGCTACGCGCCCCTGGGCGGCATTCTGGTTTCTCCCCGGATACGGGAGCCCTTCTGGAGCGGTCAAGCCATGTTCCGCCACGGATATACCTACTCGGGCCACGCCGCATCCTGCGCGGCCGCCCTGGCCAACCTCGACATCCTCGAGCGGGAGGGCCTGGTGGCGAGGGTCGCCAAACTGGAGCCGATCCTCGCTTCGGGTGTACGGCGCCTGGAGAGCCATCCCGTGGTCGACTCGACTCGTGCAGCCGGTCTGCTGGCCGCGGTGGTGCTCTCGGAAGACGCCTTGGAGGACGATCCGGGTTTGCTAGACGCCGTGGTCCGCGCCGCTCTCGAGCGGGGGATAATCACGATCGGCCTGCGGGGGGCCTACGGCGTCCTCCAGATATCCCCACCGTTCGTTATAACCGAATCGGAAATCGACCACATGCTGGGCGGTCTGGCCGATGCCGTAGCCGGAGTCGCGACCGAGCGGGGGTTCGGCTAGTGGTCTGTTCCGGGCGGGGCTCCCCTGTGGCAAACTACAGCGTGTGAGAGTTGATGCCCGCAGCGCGAATCCCCCCGTTCCGGGTTTCCCGGGATCCCTCTAGATGGCTTCGCCCCGCAGGGTCCTGCTGAAGCTGTCCGGGGAGGCCTTCGCCGATCCCGAGATCGGCTACGGGATATCTCCCGAGACGGTCCAGCGAGCGGCGGGAGAGATCGCCGAGTCGCAGAAGGCCGGGCACCAGATCGGGATCGTGGTGGGCGGTGGCAACATCTTCCGGGGCGTATCCGCCGCGGCCACCGGTATGGACCCGGCCAACGCCGACTACATGGGCATGCTCGCCACAGTCATCAACGCCCTGGCCCTCCGCGACGCCATCGAGGCTCGGGGTGTGGAATGCCGGGTGCAGTCGGCGATCACGATGCAGCAGCTGGCCGAGCCCTACATTCGCTTGCGGGCCATCCGCCACCTGGAGAAGGGCCGCTCCGTGATCTTCGCGGCCGGCAGCGGGAATCCGTTCTTCACCACCGACACGGCCGCGGCCCTCCGGGCTGTCGAGATCGGCGCCGAGGTGATGCTCAAGGCCAGCAAGGTGGAAGGGATCTACTCCGCCGATCCCGAGCTTCATCAGGATGCCCGCCTACTGGACCGGATCGGCTACATGGACTTCATCAACGCCGAACTCAGGGTGATGGACACCACCGCCGTCACGATGTGCATGGACCACCGGCTGCCGATCGTGGTGTTCCGCCTGGTCGATCCCGGTAACATCCGGCGGGCCGTGGAGGGCGAGTCGATCGGTACCCGGGTGTGTTGAGACACATCCGGAGAGGAGGTTGACGCATGCTGGATGAACTGCTCGAGGATGCCGCAGAGCGAATGGCGTCGGCGGTGAAGCACACGCAGGGCGAGTTCGCGACGCTCCGCACCGACCGGGCCAGCGGGGCGGTTCTTTCCAGGGTCATGGTCGAGTACTACGGGGAGAGGGTGGCCCTCCTGGAGCTCGCCAGGACCGCCAGCCATGAGAACCTCCTGGTGGTGATCCCCCATGACTCGAATGACCTGGTGGCCATCGAACGGGCCATCCGCCTGTCGGGCCTCGATCTGAATCCGGCCAGTGACGGGAAGGTGATCCGCCTGGTGTTCCCGCCGCTCACCGAAGAACGGCGGCGCCAGCTCGTCAAGTTGGCCCGGAGCATGGCCGAGGAGGGCCGGGTAGCGATACGCCACATCCGGAGGTCGACCCGTAGCGACCTGGGCGAGATCGGCGAATCGGAGGACGAGATCTGGAGGGCCGAGAAGAAGCTCCAGCAGGAAACCGACCGCCATATCACCATGACCGACGAGCTGCTCGCCAACAAGGAGCGGGAGCTCCTCAAGATCTAGTTGTTAGTTTCTAGTTGTTAGTCGGTAGTTGGTAGTCATTCAACCAATAATCAGCAACTAGAACTACACTGAGAACTACAGGCTGCGCAGTTCGTCCTCGCGAGCGCTCTCGATCAGGAATAGCCACGGGATCGGCCCTCATAGGGGTATTCTGGGCCGACTTACCCCGAGGAAACGGTTACGCATGGTTGGTGACGGCACCGATCCGCCCCCCGAGTTGGACCATGAAGAGGCTGGGGATCAGCCTGCCGACTCCGAGGGCTCTCCTCCGGAGTCCGAAGAGTTCACCGACCGCGACTACATCCGATCCACCACCCGCGAATACAAGGGCCTGGCCGAAGCGGTAGCCCGCGCGGGCGAGGAGGAGGTCGAGCAGTCGGCGGTGGCGGCCTCGATCCCGGGGGTCGGCACCAGCGTGGTCGGCTTCGAGGATGTGACCGGAGTCGAGGAGGAAGACCCGGAGCACATCGAGCAGATCGACCGGGCCCGCCGCTCCGAGTTGGCGCTCCGGATCGCCACCGGCCTGGCTGCGGTGGCTGTCTTCTTCGGGTCCCTGTATGCGGGACCGCTGTGGGTCACCCTGTTCGTCAGCCTCCTGATCCTGGTCGCCGTGGCGGAGTTCTACCAGGCGGTCCGCCGGGTCGGTTTCACGCCCCTGGCCTTCATCGGCCTACCAGGGGCCGCGGCGGTCATGTACGTGGCGTGGGACTCCGGGCCCGCCGCGGTGGGCGGGGTGCTGGCAGCCGTGATCCTGCTGTCGGGCCTGTTCTTCGTGTTGGCCGGACGGAACTATCCGCTGGCCAACATCGGGGTCACGGTCCTCGGCGTGGCCTGGGCGCCGGTCCTGGCCTCCTTCGCGGTCCCGATCTTCCGGTCTCCCCAAGCTTGGGGCTTGACGACTGCCCTGGTGGTGTTGACCGCTCTCAACGACATTGCCGCCTTTTCCTACGGTCGCACGCTCGGAAAACGCCGCATGGCACCCAACCTCTCACCCAACAAGACCGTGGAAGGGTTCCTCGGCGCCACCGTCATCACCGTGCTGGCGGGGGTCGTGATCGGGAGGTTCGGGCTGCTGGAGCCGCTTACCCTGCATTCCGGCATCGCTCTGGCCGCGGGAATCAGCGTGTTCGGACCCATGGGCGACCTGGCAGAGTCGGCGGTGAAGCGGTCCATCGACATCAAGGACATGGGTAGCAGCCTGCCCGGCCATGGTGGGGTGCTGGATCGGCTGGACGCCTTCATGTTCGCGATTCCTACCGCCTATCTGGTGTATCTCTGGTTCGGATACCTGTGAGACCCGTTGTCGTCCTGGGGGCGACGGGGTCGATCGGTCGCCAGACACTCGAAGTAGCGGACCGCCTCGGTGTCCCGGTGGCAGGACTCGCCGCGCGACGGGCAGGGGACGACCTGGCGCGGTTGGCCGACCGTTACCCGCCGGCCACCGTGGTGGCGGTGGCGCCCGACCCGGACGGCCATGACCGCTTCCGCCGGCATTACGGCGACCGCTACGCCTCGGGCCCCGGCGCCCTGGTGGAGATGGCGCAGCATCCCGGTTCGGTAGTCGTCAACGGGGTGGTGGGGTCGGCGGGTCTCGAAGCGTCCATCGCCGGGCTGGAGGCGGGAAACCGTCTCGCCCTGGCCAACAAGGAGAGCCTGGTCGTGGGCGGTGAACTGGTGATGTCGGCCGCCCGCCACGGTGAGTTGATTCCGGTCGATTCGGAGCACTCAGCGCTGTTCCAGTGCATGGTGGGGGAGCGGATTCCCGAAGTCTCCCGCCTGGTGCTGACCGCTTCGGGCGGTCCCTTTCGAGGCAGGGACCGGGAGCGGTTGCGCCATGTGGGAGTCGAAGAGGCGCTGGCCCATCCCACCTGGAACATGGGACCCCGGATAACCATCGACTCGGCCACACTGGTGAACAAGGGCTTGGAGGTGATCGAGGCCCACTTCCTGTTCGGTCTGGCTTTCGAGAAGGTGGATGTGGTGGTACATCCACAGAGCATCGTCCACTCGCTGGTGGAGTTCGTGGACGGATCGCTGAAGGCCCATCTGGGTGTCACCGACATGCGGATCCCGATCCAGTACGCACTCACGTATCCGCAACGCGCTCCGGGCAGCCTTCCCCGGTTCGACCTGACGCGTTCCGACCTGACCTTCGAGGCTGTCGACCGCCACGCCTTTCCCGCGCTCGACCTCGCCTATGCCGCAGGAAGGGCGGGAGGAACCGTCCCGGCGGCCTTCAACGCCGCAGACGAGGTGGCTGTGGCCGCCTTCCTGGAGCGGCGTATCGGGTTCCTCGATATTCCCGCCGTGATCGCCGAGGTACTCGAGGGTCATGAGGTAATGGAGGCGACCTCGGTCGAGGTGGTGGTCGAAGCCGATCGGGCTGCCCGGACAGCCGCTCGCGCCGCAGTGGAGCGCCGGTAGAGGAGAGGTCTTGGTCGGCGGAATAATGATGGTGGTGGCCATCTCGGCGTTCATCGTCGTGCACGAGGCCGGCCATTACTGGGCAGCCCGCGCCACCGGGATGAAGGCCACCGAGTTCTTCCTCGGCTTCGGGCCTCGGCTGTGGTCCTTCCGCCGCGGCGAGACCGAATTCGGCGTGAAGGCGCTCCTGTTCGGCGGCTATGTGAGGATCGCCGGCATGAGTATCGGCGAGAGGGTCGACCCGGTCGACGCGGGCCGCGCCTACCGGGAGCAGCCCTTCTGGAAGAAGTCGGTGGTGGTCCTCTCCGGGGTGACGCTCAACCTCGTGACCGCCTACCTGCTGCTGTTCGGTCTGTTCTGGTACTCCGGCGCCGCCGAGTTGACCACCGCCGTGGAAAGGGTCAGCCCCGAGATATCCCCTGGCGTGCCCAGTCCGGCAGCCGTGGCCGGCGTGCTGGACGGAGACGTCATGACCGCTATCGACGGCGTAGCCCTGGACGGTTGGGAACAGGCCGTGCAGCTGATCATGAGCCGCCCCGGCGAGACCGTGACGTTGGATATCGTCCGCGACGGCCGTTCTCGCTCCCTTACGGCCACCCTCGGCTCGTACCATCCCCAGACCGGTGAGGCGGTCGGCTTCCTAGGCGTCTCACCCGTGGCGCGGCGGGTCTCGATCGGGCCCATCACGGCCGCCGGACGGGCGGCCGTGGCGGAGTGGGCGATCGTCTCCGGCGCACTGGACGCCATCGCACGCATCGTTCGACCCGGATCGCTGCTCGAGCTGGGCGGGGTGCTGGCCGGGCAGAGCGACGTTCCCGAAGAGATCCGGCCGGTCAGTCCCATCGGTCTGGTCAGGATCGGAAGCCAGGCGTCGGAGGTGGGCATCGGCAACATCGTCTTCATCCTGGCGGTGGTGAACGTCACCCTGGCCCTGTTCAACAGCGTGCCCCTGTACCCGTTGGACGGCGGGCATTTCGCGGTGGCGCTCTACGAGAAGGTCACGGGCCGGCGGGTGGATCACCGCAACCTGGTCCCCATCGCCGCCTTGGTGGTCCTGTTCATGCTGTTCCTAGGCCTGGTGGCGATCGTCCTCGACATCGTGAACCCGCTGACTTTGTAGTTGCTGGTTGCCAGTTCCTAGTTTCTAGTTGTTGGTGCTGTGTTATATTCTATTATCCTATCAGTCGACTACCGACCAGCAACTACCGGCTACCAACTACCGGCTACCAACTACCTAGTAACATGGCAGTCTGATGGCTCACCGCGAAGGAACCAGGCAGATTCACGTGGGTCGCGTCCCGGTGGGGGGTGGCGCTCCGGTCTCGGTGCAGTCGATGACCACCACCAAGACCGCCGACGTGGACGGCACCCTGGCCCAGGTCTATGCCCTGGCGGGCGCCGGCGCCGACATCGTCCGCATCACCTGCAACGATGTCGCCGCCGCCGAGGGGCTGGCCGAGATCGTCCCTCGCTCGCCGGTGCCGATCATCGCCGACATCCATTACCAGTACCGCCTGGCCCTCGCGGCTCTCGAAGCCGGCGTGCAGGGCTTGCGACTCAACCCGGGCAACATCCGGAAGCCGGATCAGATCCGCGCGGTGGCTCGCGACGCCAAGGACCGGGGAATCCCGATCCGGGTGGGCGTCAACGCCGGCAGCCTGGACCGCGATCTGATGAGGCGATACGGTTCCGCCACGCCCGAGGCCCTGGTGGCGTCGGCGCTCAAGGAGATCGAGTACCTGGCCGAGGAAGACTTCCATGACATCAAGATCTCGGTAAAGCACTCCCATGTGCCGTCCATGGTGGATTCCTACCGCCTGCTGGCCGACACGGTCGGCTTCCCGCTCCATCTCGGCGTAACCGAGGCGGGGCCTCCACCAGGGGGACTTATCAAGTCGGTGGCCGGCATAGCCACCCTGCTGCTCGAAGGCATCGGCGACACCATCCGCTTCTCGTTGACCGCCGATCCCGTGGAGGAGGCCAAGGCCGGGCGGCAGCTCCTCGAATATCTCGACCTTCGGGAGCGCACCGGGCTCGACCTGATCGCCTGTCCCAGCTGCGGACGAGCGGAGGTCGATGTGCTGGAGGTGGCGCAAGCCGCTCAGGCCAGGCTGGAGGAGGCCAAGCTCCCGATCCAGGTGGCCGTCATGGGCTGCGTGGTGAACGGGCCCGGAGAGGCACGAGAGGCCGACCTGGGGATCGCTGCCGGTCGGGGCCGGGGGCACCTGTTCATCAAGGGCAAGGTGGTGAGGGTGGTTCCGGAGACCGAGATGGTGGAAGCCCTGCTCGACGAGGCCCGCAAGCTGGTCGCCGAGGGCGTCGAGGCTCGGATAGCCGCCGCCGACGATCGGGCCGCCGACCTGGCCGCCCAGGACCGGCAGGTGTTGATCGACATCCAGGGCGACGCCAATCGGTCCGCAGCTCGCCGCGCCGCGGTCGCCGATGTGGCGGCCCGGTGACGCCTCGACTCCTCTGAGAAACCAGTTCCGGTGCGCTGGTCACGTACGTTCATTCCCACCCTCCGCGACGATCCGGCGGATGCGGTTGCGGCCAGCCACCGCTTGCTGGTCCGAGGCGGTTTCATCCGCCAGCTCATGGCCGGCTCCTATTCGATGCTCCCGCTCGGGATGCGGGTCGCCACCAAGGTCTCCGACATCATCCGGGAAGAGATGAACGCCATCGGCGGCCAGGAGTTTCTAGCGCCCGTGGTCCATCCGGCCGAGCTGTGGAAGAGGACCGGCCGCTGGGACGACGTCGAGGGGATCATGGTCAAGTTCGAGGATCGCCGGGGCGCCGACCTCGTGCTGGCCCTCACCCACGAGGAGGTGTTCGCCCACCTCGCCTCGGAGTTGAACTCCTACCGGGAACTGCCCCAGCTCTGGTATCACCTCCAGACCAAGTTCCGGGACGAAGCCCGGCCCAAGTCCGGCCTCCTCAGGGTGAGAGAGTTCATCATGAAGGACTCCTACTCGCTGGACATCGGCCCTGACGGCCTCGACGCGCAGTTCGAGGCCCACCGCGGCGCCTACGACCGGATATTCGCCCGCATGGGCCTCGATTCGATCCAGGTGGAGGCGTCGTCGGGCAACATGGGTGGCAGCGACTCCGTGGAGTTCGTGGTGCGCTCGGATACCGGTGAGGACCGCGTCGCCCTGTGCGGCAACTGCGGATACGCCGCCAACCTCGAACGTGCTGTCAGCCAACCCGACCAGGTGCAGGACGAGCCTTGGGAGGGCTCGCCCCGGCCTTTCCCGACTCCGGGGGTCCGCACCATCGCGGCGCTCACCGCGATGGGCCGGTTCGCGGCCGCCCGGCGGCAGATCAAGACCCTCGCCTACTACGTGGGGGACGAGTTCACATTGCTGGTGCTGAGGGGCGACCACGACCTCGAAGTCCAGAAGCTGGTCGACGCGGTGGCCGGCGTGGTTCGCCCGGCGACTGCAGGAGAGATCGTCGAGAAACTCGGCGCTCATCCAGGGAGCCTCGGAGCGGTTGGGGTGGAGTATCCCGTGATCGCCGATCCGGTCCTTCGGGGCCGTTCCAACATGGTGACCGGCGCCAACGAGGACGACTTTCACCTGCGAGGGGTGGACGTGGCGCGCGACCTCCCGGTGGCAAGATGGCTCGACATGCGCTCGGTGCGGGAGGGGGAGGCTTGCGGGAGTTGCCCGTCCGGTTCCCTCTCGTTGTCGCGAGTGATCGAGGTGGGTCATATCTTCAAGCTCGGCCTCAAATACAGCGAAGCCCTCGGGGCCACCGTTCTCGACGAGTCGGGACGGCCCACGCCCATCGTGATGGGTTCCTACGGGATCGGTGTGGGGCGGTCGATGGCTGCCGTGGTCGAGGTCAGCCACGACGGAAAAGGGATCATCTGGCCCACCTCCGTGGCGCCGTTCGCGGTGGTGATCACCCTTCTCCGACCCGACAACCCGGCAGTTGCCGAGGCGGGAGAACGCCTCTACCGCGACCTGGACAACGCCGGGATCGAGGTCCTGCTGGATGACCGCAACGAGCGTCCGGGGGTCAAGTTCGCCGATGCCGAGTTGGTCGGGATTCCCTACCGGCTGACCATAGGCCCCCGGGGTATCGACGCCGGAGAGGCCGAATTGGTGGCTCGCGACGGCTCGCTGGCCGAGTCCGTTCCCCTCGATCAGGTGGTGGAACGGCTCCCCGCGCTGGTGTCATAGCCCGTCTGCTGCAGTCCCGTTAGGTGGGACAAATGCTATGATTGACGCGCAGACACTCGAAGGACGTGACTTTGTGCTACAAGGTGGGCGCCCAGCCCGCTTTTTTTATTGTAGAAACCGGCTGGCCGGCGCATTCCTCTGCGCCGCTAGCCCGCCACACCGCAACGCCGCACGAGGCGGGGGCGCTTTCTCCCGCGACATCCGGCGGCTCGGGGGCCGTGCCCGTGAGCATTGAGGAACGGCTTGGAGATCTGTTCGAGCAGCACCTCTCCGGCCAGGGCCTGGAACTCGACTATCTCCAGGTGGCCGGCAGGGGTCCGCGGATAGTCCGGGTGATCGTAGATAGTGAAGGCGGCGTGGGAGTCGACCAGCTGGCGGCGGTGTCCCGTTCCCTGTCACGCCAACTCGACCGCCTCGACCCCTTCGAGGGTTCCTATTCGCTGGAGGTGTCCTCGCCTGGTCTCGAGCGCACCCTCCACCTTCCCCGCCATTTCCGCAAGTCGATCGGCCGGGACGTGATCATCAAGACCAACGTCGATATAGCGGGCTCCAGGCATCATCGGGGTGTGCTGGAAGCGGCCGATTCGGATGGTTGTTCCGTGCAGGTCGACGGTGAGTCGAGGCTGATCGGATACGGACAGATTCGGTCGGCGCGCACCCGGTTCGAGTGGAAGAGGCAAGCCAGGGCGACCAGGAAGTCGGGGTAACGGGATGAAGATTGACTACCGGGTCATGGAGGCCCTCGAGATGCTGGAGCGGGAGCGGGGCATTCCGGTCGACACGATTCTCGCAGCCCTGGCCAACGCACTCGTTTCGGCCTACAAGCGGACGCCGGGAGCCGCCGAGGAGGCCCGCGTGACCATCGAGCCGGACTCCGGCGAGATCATCGTCTACGCCCAGGAACTCGACGACGACGGGAACGTCATCGAGGAGTGGGAGGACACCTCCACGGACTTCGGCCGGATAGCCGCCAGCACCGCCAAGCAGGTGATCGCCCAGCAGCTCCGGGAGGCCAAGCGCGAGCAGGTATTCGACGCCTACGAAGGCCGCGAGGGCGACCTGGTGACGGGCATGGTGCAGCAGCATGACAACCGTTACACGATCCTCGACCTTGGGAACGCCGAGGCCATGATGCCGGGTTCGGAGAGGATCCCCTACGAGCGGCTGGAGCGAGGCGCCCGGGCGAAGGCCTTGATCATCGAGGTCCGGCGGGAGACCAAGGGTCCTCAGATCGTGGTGTCGCGCTCCCATCCCGACCTGGTTCGCCGGCTGCTCGAGCTGGCGGTGCCGGAGTTGCTGGACGGCACGGTGACGATCCGATCGATAGCCCGGGAAGCCGGCCATCGAACCAAGATCGCGGTGGTGTCCAACGATCCCAACGTAGATCCGAAAGGCGCTTGTGTGGGCGCCCGTGGCTCCCGGGTACGCAACGTTGTGAACGAGCTGCGGGGCGAGAAGGTGGACGTGGTGCAGTGGCGCGAGGACACGGCCCAATTCATCGGCGAAGCCCTCGGCCCGGCCAAGGTGCGTGACGTGCAGGTCGATGAGGAGGAGAAGTCGGCCGTGGTGATCGTGAGCGAGCACCAGCTCTCGCTGGCTATAGGCCGGGAAGGTCAGAACGCCCGGTTGGCCACCCGGCTCACCGGCTACCGCATCGACATACAGAGCGACTCCAGATCCCCGCGCCATCCTCGCGAGCGGGGACGCGGTCCGGTCACCGCCGGTGGCCGGTAAGGGCCGCACCCTCGTGAGGGAACATCGGGGGCGCAGGCAGCCATGGTGACCAAGCGCATCTACGAGCTGGCGAAGGAGTTGGGCCTCACCTCCCGTGACGTTCTGGCCACGGCGCAGGACCTGGGACTGCCGGTTACCACCGCCTCCTCCGGATTGGATCCGGGCGATGCCGAGGCCCTTCGCTCCATGCTCCTTCCGGAGGAGCCCGAGGAAGATGTCGCCGACGCTTCCGAACAGGCGCCCGACCCGGCCGATGACACCCCCGCTCCCGAACCCGAATACATCGAGCCCGAAATCGAGGTCATCGTGGTGCCCGCCGGGGTGTCGGTGCTCGAGATGGCGAGAGCCATGCGCCAGCCCGTGGGCGAGGTCGTCAGGCAGTTGCTGTCGATGGGGCTGATGGCGGCTGCCGCTGCGCCCGTTCCGCCCGAGGCCATCGAGCCCCTGGCCGAGCACTTCGGGATCATGGTGGAAGTCGAGCAGAGCGGGGAACCGGATGAGGCCGACGAGCCCCTGGTGAAGCCGAAGAGGGTGTTCGACGACGATCCCGCCTCCCTGGTCGGTCGCCCGCCCGTGGTCACGGTGATGGGGCATGTCGATCACGGCAAGACGACGTTGCTGGACTTCATCCGCAACACCAACGTCGTGTCCGGAGAAGCCGGCGGGATCACCCAGCACATCGGCGCCTACCAGGCCACGGTCGACGGCCGCCCGATCACCTTCATCGACACCCCCGGCCATGCCGCTTTCACCGCCATGCGGGCCCGGGGCGCCGAGGTGACCGACATCGTCGTCCTGGTGGTGGCGGCGGACGACGGCGTGATGCCACAGACGATCGAGGCGATCAACCACACCAAGGCGGCGGACGTGCCGATGATCGTCGCCATCAACAAGATGGATCTCGAGAACGCAGACCCCGTGAGGGTCCGGGCCATGCTGACGGAGCACGGGATAGTCACGGAAGAACTGGGTGGCGAGGTCGTGTCGGTGGAGGTGTCCGCAACGTCCGGGGACGGTATGGACAACCTTCTGGAGATGATCGACCTGGTCGCGCAGGTGTCGGAGTTCCAGGCCAACCCGAAGGCCCTGGCGTCGGGGGTCGTGATCGAGAGCCACCTCGATCGTGGCCTGGGTCCGGTCGGTACCGTGATCGTGCAACGGGGAACCCTGAAGAGGGGGAATTCCCTGGTGGCAGGCACGGTGAGCGGTCGGGCCCGCTCCATCATCGACCACAAGGGCAGCCGCGTCTCCACCGCGACTCCGTCCACTCCGGTGCTGGTGTCGGGATGGGCGTCCGTTCCGGCGGCGGGTGATATGTTCGAGGTGGTCAAGAACGACCGTATCGCCCGATCCATGGCCTCCGACCAGGTGGATGCGGTTCGGGCCAGGACGCTCGTGGTGCCCACTGCCCGCGAGCGCCTCGGGCAGTTGCTTGAGCGTCTGCGGTCCCAGGAGCAGACCGAACTCCTCCTCATCATCAAGGCCGACGCCGATGGTTCGGTGGAGGCGATCCGGGAGGCGGTCGGCCAGATCGCCCGGGAGGGCGGCCGGGTCAACGTGGTACATGCCGCGGTGGGGGGCATCAACGAGAACGACATCACCCTGGCCGACGCGACCGGCTCGGTGGTGGTCGGGTTCAACGTCCGTCCCGATCCGAATGCGAGGCGGGCGGCTGCGGCGGCGGGCATCGAAGTGCTGACCTACTCGATCATCTACGAGCTACTCGACGATATGGAGCAGATGCTGGTCGGCCGGCTGGCTCCGACCCGCGAGGAGACCCTGGTCGGCGTGGCCCAGGTACGGGCCATCTTCCGCGTGCCGCGCCTGGGTGCGGTGGCCGGTTGCTACGTGACCGAGGGCAACATTGCGAGAGACGCGAGGGCCCGAGTGGTCCGGGGCGGGAGCGTGGTCTACGACGGTCGGGTGGCGTCGCTGCGCCGGTTCAAGGAGGATGTGCGCGAGGTGGTAGCCGGATACGAGTGCGGTGTCGGCCTCGAACGCTTTCGGGACGTCAAGGAAGGCGACGTCATCGAGACCTACCGCATCGATGAGATCGCAGCCACATGATCGTGCTGACGTGAGTTCCCCATGGCGAGCATGCACGCGGCAGCGCTCCGGGTTGATCTGCGTTTGCGGGATGTTCATTCGCTGAAGGCCAAGCGGCAGCGTATCGCCCGGCTGTCCGCCAAGCTGCGCCGTGCCTTCCCCGTGGCGTTCGCCGAGGTCGATCACCATGACCAGTGGCAGCGGACCGCGGTGGGGGTGGGTATCGTCTCGCCGCACGCAGCGCAGTTGGAGATGGCGGTCCATTCGGTATGCCGCTTCTTCGATCGGTGGGAGGAGGCCGAAGTGCTGTCGGTCGGGGTCTCCTACCTGGAGGACCCGCCATGACGGAGGAGGCAGGATGGGTCTGAGGCTCCGGCGGGTCAACGAGATCCTCAGGGAGGTCATCGCCGAGGAGTGCCAGAACCTCAAGGACCCTCGCATCGGGTTTCTGACGGTGACCGGCGTGTCCGCGTCCCCGGATCTCCGCAAGGCAGAGGTCTATTACACCGTTCTCGGCGACGAGGATGCCGAGGCCCGGACCGCCGAGGCGCTGGCGGCGGCGGCCCCCCGGATCCGCGCTGCGGTGGGTCCGCAGGTACGGATGAAGTACCTCCCCGAGTTGAGGTTCGTTCCCGATCCGGCTGTGGTCCACGCCCGGCGGATAGAGGAGATATTGAGGAACATGGACGAGCGGGGCGGGAGCCGGTGATGGCGGGGGACAGCAGCGGCCTCATGGATGCGGCCCGCGCTATCCGGGAGGCCGCCACGCTGGTCGCCACGGGCCATGTCAAGCCGGATGGCGATGCCTTGGGGTCCGCCCTGGGCCTGGCGCTGGCGGCCCGCGCTACGGGCCGCTCGGCGCGGGTCTGCTTCGGCGAGCGCTTCGTCCTGGGACGGCACTACGGATTCCTGGATACCCGTCCCGTGGTGGGTCCCGAGGAAGCCGGCGCACCCGACGTGCTGGTGGCCTTCGACTGCAATGACCCGGACCGGCTCGGCGCGGAACTGGCCCCGGTCGTCGACGCGGCCGGGACGGTGGTGATGATCGATCATCACGTGGCGGGTCCGGGATTCGGGGACATCAGGGTGTCCGACCCGGATGCTCCCGCGGCCGCGCTGCTCTGCTACCGCCTCATAAGGATGATCGGCTGGGAGGTGTCTGCCGAAGTAGCCACGGCCCTGTTGCTAGGCATGGTCACCGACACCGGCCGCTTCCAGTACGGCAACACCAATCCCGAGGTCCTCCGGGCGGCGGCGGAGTTGGTGCAAGCCGGGGCGCGCCCGGAGGTGATCGGGCAGTCCGTCTACGAGTCGGTGGCGTTCGGGTACCTGGGGGTGGCCGGAGCGGTGCTGTCCCGGGCCACGCTGGAGCCGGCTCACTCTCTCGTGTGGTCCTACCTCACCCAGGACGATCTCAGGCGTCATGGCATCGGGATGGAGGACGCCGACGCCCTGATCGACGATATCCGGGTGGCCCGGGAGGCCGAGGTGGCGCTGCTGCTCAAGGAGCAGCCCGGCGGGGAGTGGAAGCTGAGCCTGAGATCCCGCCGCCATGTGGATGTCGCCGCCATAGCGGAGACGATGGGTGGTGGCGGCCACCACCGGGCCGCCGGATGCTCGTTCTCGGGCACGCGGGACGAAGCGGTCGAAGTGGTTAGGAAACGGCTGGCCGGGTGAGTGCCGGTTCCGGGTTCGTGCTGGTCGACAAGGCCGGCGGATGGACGTCCCATGACGTGGTGGCCAAGTGCCGCCGGATCCTAGGCATGCGCCGGATCGGGCACGCAGGCACTCTCGATCCCATGGCCACCGGCCTGCTCGTCCTCGGCATCGGGAGGGCCACCCGGCTGCTGCGCTTCGTCACCGACCTGCCCAAGGAGTACCAGGCCACGGCCCGCTTCGGCGTGGCGACCGACAGCCTGGACGCCGACGGCGAGGAGACGGCTCGGGCGCCGATGAGCGTCGACCGCGAGGATGTGGTCGGCGCCATGGACCGCTTCAGGGGGGAGATCCTCCAGACACCGCCGATGGTGTCGGCGGTGAAGGTGGGAGGCAAGCGGCTGCATGAGCTGGCCAGGCGCGGCGAGGAAGTGGAACGGCCTCCCCGGAGGGTGCGAGTGCACCGCCTGGATCTCGAAGCGTTCTCGGCCGGACCGTTTCCGGAGGTCAGCCTCCGGGTGGTGGGAGGGAGCGGCCTCTACGTCCGGGTACTGGCCGACGACCTGGCCAGGGTGCTCGGCGGGCGGGCCCATCTGACCTCCCTCCGCAGGGTGGCGAGCGGCAGCCTCCGGGTGGAAGAGGCGTGGACGATCGACCGCTTGGTGCACCTAGGCGCCGAGGGCCGGTCGACCGAGGCGGTGCTGGAACCGGCCGCCGCCCTGTCGCATCTGCCGTCCGTGAGTGTGGATCACGACAGGGCTGTCCGGGTGCGGAACGGGCATCGGCTGCCCTCCTCTCCCGACCTGGACGGGCATGTTCGGGTGCTCGCGGACGGGCGGCTCCTCGCCATCTACCGCGCCCGTGATGATCGGCTGGTTCCGGAGGTTGTGCTGGCGTGAATCTGGTCCGATGAAGATCTGGAGGGGTGATCCGCTCGCCTGGGGACCGGGCCCGGATGGCGGGACGGCACTGACCATCGGCGTATTCGACGGCGTCCATCGGGGTCACCGGACCCTGCTGGACGCCCTGTCGGAGAGGGCTGTACGAGCAGGCGGCCTCGAAACTGTCGTGGTCACCTTCGACGTCCATCCCCGCCGGTTCTTCGATCCGATCGACGGGCCGGCCATGCTGGTGACGCTGTCCCGCCGGCTCGAGTTGCTGGAGTCGATGGGGGTGGACCACGTGGGAGTGCTCCCCTTCGCGGACGTGCGCCATCTCGGACCCGAGGACTTCATCCGCCGGGTGGTGTCGGGCGGGTTCAACGCCCGAGCCGTGGTGGTGGGGGAGGGCTTCCGGTACGGAGCCCGGAGAGCCGGAGACATGGACGACTTGGTGGCCTCGGGCCATACCCACGGCTTCCGGGTCGACGCCATCCGGCTAAGGGACGGTAAGGAAGGGCCGGTCTCGTCGTCCACGATCCGTCGCCACATCGCGGTGGGCGAGGTGGCGGATGCCGCCGAGTTGCTCGGCCGGCACCATGAAGTGCCCGGCCGGCTCGTCGCACCGGAGGGGCTGGGGGATGCCTCGAGCCTGGCTGTGGATGTGGACTGGTCGATGGCGGTGCCCGGATCCGGGGTATACGCAGTGAACGTGGGCGCGGACGATCCGGCCAACCCCGGCGCATGCGCCATCGGTGGTGCAGGCCGACCGCTCCGGGTCCGCCTGCCGGATGGGTCGACCGGTCCGATTCCGGGTGACCGCCTGGTCCTGACCTTCCTCGACCGCCTCCGCCCTGCCCCACCGGGAGGCGATGCTCCGCCGCGGATCTCGCCGGAGCACGTCGCCTGACGGGTGGGTCCTCGCGCAGAGCCTGAGCCCATCCCGGAGTGTGAGAAACGTAGGGGTTGAACTCCGGCGGAAACGGGTCCACGATGCCATCACGGGGCGACCGGGGGACGGGGTACACCGGTAAGCGACATGATTGGATGATTTCAAGTGGACGATCGAGACCGCAACGGGCGGCTCATGCGGGCCTATCTGGCCGTGTTCGAACTCACCTACCTACGCATCCTGCTGGCGGTCCTGCAGTTCCAGCGCTGGGCCATGATCACCTTCTACCGCCTGGTGCTCGGGATCGACAAGCGCCAGCCGCCCCGACCGACACAGGCGGAACTCCGCGAGAGGTACGGGCGGTGAAACGAGGTGCGCTCGCGGGCCGGCGCGCACCGGGCGCCATGAA
Source organism: bacterium (assembly GCA_028820935.1). Lineage (NCBI taxonomy): Bacteria > bacterium. Next base: position 28,199 of record JAPPHZ010000020.1, read on the forward strand.
GGTGCTACACTTCAGCTGGTCCCCACTTATAAATGCCGGTACGGGTATGTGCTGATCGAGTGAGAGAGATGAAACCGACCCAGGAAATTGTTGCCGATTTCGGCGCTCACGACAGCGACACCGGATCTCCCGAGGTCCAGGTGGCGCTGCTCTCACAGCGGATCCGTCACCTGACCGAGCACCTTCGCGAGCATAAGCATGACCATCACAGCCGCCGAGGTCTGTTGATGATGGTGGGCAAGCGCAAGCGGCTACTGGACTACCTCCGGAAGAACGATGCCGAGCGGTATCGTCGGGTGATCGCCAAGCTCGGATTGCGTCGATAGCATTCCGTTGAGACGGTCGCCCGGCACCGGCGGTCCCAACCGGTCCGGTGGCCAAGGAAAAGGTGGGAAGATCGGAGCGCCCGTATGGCGCTGATCGATGATGACGGCTGATCAGGAAAGTCCTGCCGGCCAACCAAACCACGCACAAGCAGGCTGGAGACGTTCCGGGAGAGCCGGCGTTGATCAGTTGTCAGTCGCCATCCCTTCATGACGCGGCGCAATTCCGAAGCGTCAGGAGGTATGACCACTGGTAATTGACTTCGCTGCTCTCCAAGCGATCGGCGCCTGAGCGTACAAATCAAGGAGAGCATGTGTCTGAACAAATCGTTCGCGGCCAAATCGGTGATAAAGAGGTCGTGATTTCCACCGGCAAACTCGCCGGTCAAGCAAACGGGGCTGTTCGCGTCTCCATGGGAGAGACGGATGTGCTGGTCGCCGCCACTGCCAGCGACAAGCCGCGGGAGGGAGTGAGCTTCTTCCCCCTCACGATCGACGTAGAGGAGCGGATGTACGCGGTGGGCAAGATCCCCGGGTCCTTCTTCCGCCGGGAGGGTCGGGCCACCGAGAAGGCCACGCTGAGCGCCCGGCTCATCGACCGGCCGCTGCGCCCGTCCTTCCGAGACGGGTACCGCAATGACACCCATGTGGTGGCCACCGTCCTCCAGGTTGACGGTGAGACCGCCTACGACGTGCTGGCTCTCAACGGCGCATCGGCGGCCCTGACCATCAGCGACCTCCCCTTCGAGGGCCCGCTGGGCGGGGTCCGGATAGGTCTGGGGGAGGACGGCTGGGTGCCGTTCCCCACGTTCAGCGAGCTGGAGGAGTGCGTGTTCGACCTGGTAGTGGTCGGCAAGCGCAACGATTCGGGATCGGTGGACATCGTGATGGTCGAGGCCGGCGCCACCGATGGCGCCCTGGCCCTGATCGACGAGGGCCGTACCCCGCCGGACGAGGAGGCGGTTGGCGCCGGCCTCGAGGAGGCCAAGTCCTACATCGGGCAGCTGCTCGATCTCCAGGACGAGCTGCAAGGACTTGCCGGCAAGGAAGTCGGGGAGTGGCCGTCGGTCATCGAGTACGCCGACGAGGTGTACGAGCGTGTGTCGGAACTTGCCGCCGAAGGGATCGCCGAGGTGGTCAGGATCGCGGACAAGGCCGAGCGTGAGTCCGCAGGGGCGGAGCTGGCCGAGCGGGTGGTCGCCGAGTACGGCGCGGACGAGGATGACACCGAGACCGCCCGGCAGGTCCATGCCGCTTTGCGTGCCGCTACCAAAAAGGCAATGCGCCGGCGGATCATCGAAGAGGGAGTCCGCATGGACGGCCGGGGCGCAACCGATATCCGGTCGCTGGCCGCCGAGGTCAGCGTGTTGAGCCGGGCCCACGGGTCCGCCCTGTTCACCCGCGGGGAGACGCAGGTGCTGAACGTCGTCACCCTGGGCATGCCGCGCATGGAGCAGATGCTCGACACCATCAGCAACGAGGAAGCCAAGCGCTACATGCATCACTACAACTTCCCGCCCTACTGCACCGGCGAAGCCGGGTTCATGAGGGGGCCGAAGCGCCGCGAGATCGGGCACGGCGCCCTGGGGGAGAAGGCCCTACGGCCGGTGCTCCCCGCTGATGACGGATTCCAGTACACGCTCCGCCTGGTGTCGGAGGTTCTCTCATCCAACGGCTCCTCCTCCATGGCGTCGGTATGCGCCTCGTCGCTCTCGCTCATGGATGCGGGCGTCAAGATCGCCGGTCCGGTGGCCGGCATCGCCATGGGTCTGATCGCCGACGGCGAGAACTACGTGACCCTGACCGACATCCTCGGGGCGGAGGACGCCCTGGGCGACATGGACTTCAAGGTGGCGGGAACCGCGGACGTCATCACCGCCCTCCAGCTGGATATGAAGATCGACGGTCTACCGGCGGAGGTACTGGCCGGAGCGCTTATCCAGGCCAGGCAAGCCAGGCTCGAGATACTGGAGGTGATGGAACAGGCGATAGACGGGCCCCGCGAGGAGATGAAGGAGCACGCACCCCGGCTGGAGACCGTACAGATCCCGGTCGACAAGATCGGCGACATCATCGGCCCCAAGGGGAAGATCATCCGTGAACTGGAGGCTGAGACCGGTGCCTCCATCGAGGTTCAGGATGACGGCACGGTGCTGGTGTCCTCGAGCGATGGGACCTCACTCGCCGACGCCTTGAACCGGGTCAACGAGATTGCCTTCCCGCCCACGCCCGAGGTCGACAAGCATTATGACGGCAAGGTGGTGAGCATCACCGACTTCGGGGCGTTCGTCAACATCCTTCCGGGTAAGGACGGCCTGCTGCACATCTCCAAGTTCGACAGCACCCGCCACGTGCGCCGGGTGGGCGACTACCTGTCCGAGGGCGATCCCCTGACGGTGGTGGTCGACTCCATCGACCGCAATGGCAAGGTCTCGCTCAAGGTGACTGCCGACCTGGAGCCGAAGCCCGGCGCCAAGGTCGGGGCACCGGGCCAGCCGCGCGATCGGGGCGACCGAGGACCCGGACGGGGCGGCGGCGGGAGAGGCCCCAATCGAGGTCGCGGACCTCGCCAGGGTCGAGGCGGCGGCCGCCCGCAGGGCCGCGGCGGCAACCGGGGTCGTGGCCAGGGTGGTCGTGGCCAAGGCGGTCGCGGCCAGGGTGGTCGTGGCCAGGGCGGCGGCGGCAACCGCCGGAGATCAGGCTCGGCAGGCAACGGCGGGCGTAGGTTCGCCTCCTTCGAGGACGCCTTCACCGACGGCATCTAGCCTTCGCGGAGAGCGCCCGGCCCACCCCAGTGACGTGGGCCGGGGCACTGTCCATCGACAACCAACCACTGTAGGCTCGGCAGTATGCCGGAACTGCCCGATGTGGTCGTCTATCTGGAGGCCCTCGAACGGTTCATCGGGGGACGGGTTCTGGAACGGGCCAGGGTGGTGTCGATCTCACTCCTCCGCACGTTCGACCCGCCTGTCTCCGAAGTGGAGGGCAGGCGGGTGGTCGGGTTCCGCCGGATGGGGAAGCGTCTGGTCCTGGAGCTGGAGGACGACCTCTTCATGGTGTTTCACCTGATGATTGCGGGCCGGTTCAGATGGAGGGGTCGCGGCGCAGCCGTACCCAGGAAAGTCGGTCACGCCGCGTTCGACTTCCCGAACGGGACGCTGGTGCTAACCGAGCAGGGCTCCAAGAAGCGGGCCTCGTTGCATGTGCATCGGGGCGCCGCGGCCCTGGCCGAGCACGACCGCGGCGGCCTGGAGCCGCTCGAAGCAGGACCGGCCGCCTTCGCCTAAGCGCTCAGACGGGAGAACAGGACGCTCAAGCGGGCCCTGACCGATCCCCGCATCCTCTCGGGCATCGGCAACGCATACTCGGACGAGATACTGCACCGGGCAGGACTCTCGCCGGTGATCCTGACCAGCCGGCTCGACGATCCCACCTTGGAGCGGCTCCGTGAGGCGACCGTCAGCACGCTGACCGAATGGGCGGATCGGATGCGGGACGAAGTGGGTGAGGGGTTCCCCGACCGGGTCACAGCCTTCCGGCCCGAAATGGCTGTCCATGGCAAGTACCGGCAGCCGTGTCCCGTGTGCGGGAGTCCGGTCCGGCGGATCGTGTACGCATCAAACGAGACCAACTACTGCGCGCGATGCCAGACGGGGGGCAGGATCCTTGCCGATCGAGCCCTCTCCCGGCTGCTGAAGGACCAGTGGCCCACCGCGATCCCGGACTGACCGAGACCGGGAGCCTTCCGGGTCTCAGCCCGCAGCTGCCTCGCGGAGTGCGGGGAGGACTTCCCTACCCAGGAGTTCGATCAGACCCTCCTGGTCTACCGAGGCCATCTGGATGGTGACGATGTCGGCGTCGATCGAGCCCAGCAGCGGCAGGTACAGGTTGACGATGTCCTCGGCGCCGGTCGCTCTCGCGTAACGCCCGAGGATCTCCTCCCGCGGAAGATCGTCGGCTCGTTTCCGGAGCGTCATCGGGTCGACGGCCTGAAGGCGCCCCGGGGCGCGCAGCCCGCGCCACGAGTAGAGCGCTTCCCAAGCCTCGTCGTCGCTATCTGCCATGATCGACCAGCGTGAGGTGAGTAGCAACGGGCGGGGCCGTCCGGCCTCGGCCGCCGACTCCCGGGCCGGGCCGATGACCCGCTCCAGCGCGACCGCGGGATCCTTCACCGAGACGATTATCCCGTCCGCCTTGCGGCCGGCCAGACCGGCTGTCTTGGGTCCGCCCGCCGCCAGGAGGATCGGCACCCGGGATACCGGAGGGGAGTACAGCTTGGCCCGGTCGGTCGTGTAGTAGTCGCCGTTGTAGGAGAGCTTCTCTCCTTCCAGGAGGCGCCTCATGATGTCGAGCGCCTCCGACATCCGGGCCGCACGCTCCGCGTACTTAGGGAAGTGATACCCGAGCGGACCTTCGTTGAGGTTCTCGCCGGTGCCCACGCCGAGGTTGAACCGCCCTCCGCTCAACCGGTCGAGGGTGGCGGCGGCCTGGGCCACGATGCCGGGATGGAACCTCCACAAAGGGGTGGTCACCCCGGTGGCGATCTCGATCCGCTCGGTGGCCTCCGCCATGGCCCCAAGTGTCGAGAAGGCGAATCCGGAGGCCGATGCATCATCCACCCAGGGATGGAAGTGTTCCGAGACCACCACCATGTCGAAGCCGGCTTCCTCGGCGAGGACCGCATGGCGCACCAACTGCTCGGGCTGCCACTGCTCATGGCCACAGAAGTAGGCGAAACGCTTCATCGGATCATCTCCGTAGGGTCCGAGTGTCGTTCAGGCCGGATTGGGCCAGAGATAGAGCGCCACCATGATCCCGAGGAAGATGACCGTGGCCAGAAAGGAGCCCCACCGGCTCCGGCCGTTGTCTGCAGGCGATGCCATTGCCGGGACAGGATAGACGGAATCGGAGGTCGGTATCAATCCTCCCGAGCTCACCAGAGAGGCCACGGGAGGGGATGCCGGTCGGTCGGCGGGTATGGGTGGGTCGGATCGTGGAGGAGCGCCTCCACCCGGGCGGCCAGCGCGTCGGCCTCCTCGCCGCCGATGAGTTCCTCGGTGCGGGCATGGAGCCGATTGCCGATTGCCCGCTCGAGCCTTCTGACGCAGTCCACCATCCTGCCGGGCAGCGCTTGGCCGGAGAATCCCCACATCACCGTGCGGAGTTTGGGCTCGGCGTGGAGCGTCAGACCGTGATCGATGCACCAGATCCGTCCCGAGCCGTCGGCGATTACGTGTCCGGCCTTGCGGTCGGCGTTGTTGATCACCAGATCCAGGGTGATGATCGGCCAGAGGCTCGGGTCGGCCTCGTTGATGAGGGGCGCCGGGTCGAACTCCTCGTCGACCTCCACGAAGGCCTGGGCCGAGCCCGGTCCGAACGGCCCGCTGGCCGGCACCGTTTCGGGAACGCAATCCAGCCCGGCCGCACTGGCGAGTTCGAAGGTCAGCACCTCGCGGGCCGGGAGCGTTCGGCAGTCGAAGTCGTACAGGGGTCGCTGTCCCTGTTCGGGCTTGTAGACCACCATCCGGCCCGCACGGGTCACCGCCAGCAGGGTTGCGTTGGAAGCGTTCTGGAACCGGCCGATGATCTCGACGATGTCCCAGGCGTCCCGTGCCGGGCCGGTCACCCGGGCAGTCGGTGGCCGTTACCCGACGGGCAGTTGTGTCCGTCGGGGTCCTCGGGCAACAGGCACTCCGGGCACTGAGCCCGTCCCGAGTGGACAGCCCGCAGGGCCATCACCGCGCCCGCTTTGAGCTGCAGCGGTGTGATCGCAAAGGTGGCCCTTTCGTCGTCGGCCTGACCCTCCAGCAGCAGGGTCATCCGCTCGTCCCCCTCGATTCGCATGGCGATGGACATCACCCGGAACAGCACGTCAGTTTCGAGAGTCGGCTCGGGCAGGTCGGCGCCCTGCGCCACCAGATCATCCACGGGCAGGTCGTCATCCCATCCCATATTGGAGATCAGTTCCAGGCCTTGCTCGCCGAGCACCGCTGCCTGGGTCTTCTCGAACAGGAACCAGGCTCTTTCGTGCTGGGTCTGGACGAACAGGTAGAAGGCCCTCTGTCCCGGCGGGCCGATTGCCCCGACAAGGAAAAGGTCCACCGGTCCGAACTGCCGGGAGGATGGGCTGCTCACACGACCACCCCGGTTGCGTTGATGGAGACTACGGCCGGGGGTTGATCTCCGTCGATCCTGAGTTCGGAGATCGAGGCGGTCGAGATCCGCAGCCGCTGGAACAGGTCGAGGGCCTGGCCGAGGTAGTGGGCGATCACCAGCTTGATGATGTCCGCATGGCTCACCGCCACCACCGTCTTTCCTTCGTGCATCCTGGCGATCCGTTCCACGCTTCCAACCGACCGGTGCTGAGCCTCGGCAAAGGATTCACCGTCAGGAAACCGGAACCGGGACGGTGTCATCTGGACCGACTGCCAGGCGTCCAGACGCCGCAGCGAGTCGAGGGTCTGTCCGGTCCAGCGGCCGAAGTCCATCTCCGTCAGGCCGGGTTCTACGACCGGCTCCACCTCGTGCGGCCGGGCGACCAGGACCGCCGTCTCCATGGTTCGTTCGATAGGTGAACTGTAAACCGCCTCGATGTCCAGCCCGGCCAGCGCCTCGGCGGCCGCTCGAGCGGCCTGGCGACCCCTGCGATCCAGGGTGACGCCCGGGGCCCGCCCGGTCAGGCGGTCGCCGGTTTCCGGCGTTGGGGCGTGGCGCACCAGGAGTATGCGGGTCATGTACACGACTGAATCTAGATCGCTCCGGCGCGCATCGGTAAACGACTTCACCGGGTGCGGGTCACGAGTGAGGTTCCGGTGACCGGAAGCCGGGTGACTGCGCAGCGGAGGCACAAGGCTCGGGAGTCACTGGCGCGGCACGGCGCCCCATACATTCGGGCAGGTCTCGGAGCCGGGATCCACAGCGAGATTTTTCGCGTTCTCGCCAAGACTGCCTGCATCTGTCACAGGTCCCGTATACGTTGGCTATCGCCAAGCACCCACACCGGCCGATGATGTGGGACCGATCGGAACGGCCGGCATTGCGGGAACATACGAGACTCATGGAGCGAACAGCCGCCTCCCGGCATCCGGCCGGGCATGGCCGACCACGCTCCAACAGGATGGGTGGTGGCGGGGGCGGGGCCCGGTGCGAAGCACCGGTTTTTTACGACTTTTGGCGCCTGGCGATTCTTGAGGCAGAGGGCGTCAAATGTGACGCTCTGATCCTGAGGTTTACCGCACCGTATGTGACGCTCTGATCCTGAGGTTCCGGGCAGGACCGGTGATGCCGGGAGCCTTTGTCTCCGGCCAACTGGCGATCGTGGGCCGTGGAGACACCCCGGCTGCCTAAGGGTCGAGCAATTCGAGACGGGGAAGGGGGGTGATGTTGGTGGGGAGGTTGTTCCGCACGCTGTTGACCTGACGGGACACCGGGTACCAGGTCAGCTTGGAGTCGGCCAGGGGGCCTAGAAGCGGCTCGACTGCCCCGGCGGATCGGATGTCCCGGTCCAACCACAGGTCCCAATGGTCGGGTTCCAGGATCACCGGCATGCGGGTGTGGATCGGAGACAGGCCCTCGTTGGCCACCGTCGTGATGATGGCGGCACTCCGGATCCACTCCCCGGTTTCCGGATCCCTCCAGGCAGCCCAGAGACCCGCAAACGCCATCGGGGCGTCGTCGGCCATCCTCACGAAGTAGGGGTACTTCCCGGCCACGGTGTGGCCCCATTCGAAGAACCCGGTGGCCGGCAGGATGCACCGCTTGCGGCGCAACGAGTCCCGGAAGGCGGGTTTGGTGGCCACGGTCTCGGCCCTGGCGTTGATGTTGATCGGGCCCTTCCGGCCGGCGGACCAGTGGGGTATCAGGCCCCACCGGAACGACCCCAATTGCCGGGAACCCCTGTGCTCGGCCACGGCGTACACGGGGTCGGTCGGCGCCACGTTGTAGCTCGGTTCGAGACGCTCTGTCATCACGTGATCCACGCCGAAGTAGCCGGCCAGATCGTCGGGCTCGGCGTTGATGACGTACCGCCCACACATGCGGTGGCACAGGTTACCGGCCACTTGCGCGTTCGCCCCGGCAGGCCATTGGACATGGACCGTCACTATCCTGTCCGTCTGCGGCGAGTTCGCCAGACGGCCGCGGTTGCCCAGGGCAATCGAGGAAAGTCCGGACTCCACAGGACAGGGAGCTGGGTAACGCCCAGGCGGGGCGACCCGACGGAAAGTGCCACAGAGATCAGACCGCCGATGGCCCTTTCGGGGGCACAGGCAAGGGTGAAACGGTGGTGTAAGAGACCACCAGCACCCCGGGAGACCGGGGTGGCTGGCAAACCCCTCCCGGAGCAAGGTCAAGCAGAGGCGTCGGTGGTCCGCCGGTCAAGCTTCGGGTGGACCGCACCGAGGTCTGGCGGCAACGCAGACCCCAGATGGATGGCCGTCGCCCGCTTGAGGCGGGTACAGAATCCGGCTTACCGGCGGACTCGTCGCACCCTTGCAGAACCCCTTGGAACTGACGGTCTATGTTTGGTCGGTGGGGCGGGGCCGGCCCCCGAATGCCCCGGCGACGTGGCCGATGACGGCGGCGACCAGCGCGAACCCTGCCAGGGTCAGCGGGCCGGCGGGGCTACCCGCCACCAGGCTGAACGAGGCCACCACCGCGTATACCGTCAGGGCGGCCACGGCGCCGTGCATGCGGGCGAAGAACGGCGGAACCAGGCGGCCCGCTACGTATCCCGCCACATGCTCGCCGCCGAACAGGGCTACGGCCAGGATCACCCAGGTGATGGTGTCGCCGGTCTCGATGCCTGCACGGTCGCCGAGCCACAGGACGGCCAGGCCGATCAGCCCGGCGAAGACCATCGAGAGCAGACCTGCCACCGCCCCGAGGCCCACGGCAACCAGGTTGATCGACTTCATGACCCGATTCGCTCTCCGACCACGGCGGTCAGCATACGGAGCAACCCGGCCACTCGGGCCGTGCCGGTTCCTCGGCCGCGATGAAACGCCCGGGCGGGGCGGCAGGTCTAACCTGCGACAAATAGCTCACTCTCGAACAGGGGAGGCCCGTCTTGACTGGTTCACTCAACAAATACCTAGCCGAGTTGCTGGGGGCGTTCGTGCTGATCGGCGTCGGCTCCATGGCGATTCTCAGCTCGGGCGGAAGCATCGTTGCCATAGCCTTCGGGTTCGGTCTGGCCCTTCTGATCGCGCTGTACATGTTCGGCTCGGTGTCCGGCGGTCACTACAACCCTGCCGTCACGCTGGCCCAGCTTATCCGGGGCGAGATCACCGCCGCCGATGCGGTCGGATACATCGTGGCCCAGCTCGCCGGTGCGGTTCTGGCTTCGGGCCTGGTGGCCGCCGTGCTGGGCGCTTCGGCGGTCGGGAGGACCGTGGTGGGGGACGGTTCGGATGTCGGTTCGATCTGGGTTCTGGCTCTCGAGGCACTGTTCACCGCCTTCCTGGTGATAGTCATCCTGCGTGTCACCTCGGGCGAGAACGCCACCGCTCCCGTCGTCATCGGTCTGACGCTGGTAGTGATCCACCTGGCGCTGGTTCCTATTACGGGCGCTTCCGTCAACCCGGTGAGGAGCCTCGGCCCCGCCATCGTGGCTGCGGAGTTCACCGACGCCTGGGCCTACATCGTGGGTCCGCTGGTAGGTGGTGCGGTGGCGGTCTACGTGGACCGTTTCATCAACACCGAGTCCTGAGAAAGGCCTTCCTCCTCAGGCCTTTTGAGGTACGGGGTCGGTAACTTCTCCCGGCCCCGTACCTTCCGCTTCCAGGTCAGCCGTCTCCTGCCGGGCACCGGGTGCGATGCAGATCCCGCCCGGATCGGGAGGACGGACCGCTGATAAGCTTCGCGCCATGACGGACTTCTCGTGGCCGGAGGTGCTGGGCACCATCTCCCGGGGCGCCGACCTGAACCGCACCCAGGCGCGCCAGGCCATGCGCCAGGTGATGGGCGGACTCGCCTCCCCGGCTCAGATTGCCGGCCTGATCGTGGCGCTCCGTATGAAGGGAGAGACGGTCGAGGAGATGGGCGGTCTGGTCGACGGCATGGTGGAGGCGGCGGTCCGGGTCGACCTCGGCGACGCCGATCCCGTGGACATCGTGGGTACAGGAGGCGATCGTTCCGGGACGTTCAATATCTCCACCACCGCCTCCTTCGTGGCGGCCGGCGCCGGCGTCCCGATCGCCAAGCACGGCAACCGGTCGATGTCTTCCAAGTGCGGCTCGGCAGACGTCCTGGAGGCCCTAGGGGTGATCATCGACCTGCCGACAGAGAGGAACCGCCGGTTGTTCATGGACACGGGCTACGCATTCTTCCTGGCGCCGGTCTACCACCCGGCCATGCGCTTCGCCGGGCCGGTCCGCAAGGAACTCGGCATTCCCACGGTCTTCAATTACCTGGGTCCGCTGAGCAATCCGGCCGGGGTGCGGAAGTACGCGCTCGGGGTGGCGGATGGACGCATGGCCGAGCGCATGGTCCGAGTGCTGAGCCTCCGGGGTTCGGAGCGAGCCCTCGTATTCCACGGCTCGGACGGTTTGGACGAGCTCACCGTGAGCGGTCCTTCCGTGGTCTGGCAGCTTGACGGAGGCCAGGTGTCCAGAACCGAAGTGTCGCCCCGAGGGGTGGGTCTGGGACCGGCGCCCGTGTCCGATCTCCTGGGAGGAACCGCCGAGGTGAACGCGGGCATCACCCGCCGCGTACTGGAAGGTGAACCCGGTCCCTGCCGGGATGTCTCCCTGCTGAACGCGGCGGCCGCCATCGTGGCATCCGGCCTTACGGACGACCTGGCCGAAGCGGTTGGTGTGGCGGCCGAGTCGATCGACGGCGGCGCGGCCGGTGACGTCCTGGACCGGGTGGTAACCCGGAGCCTGGAGTTGGCCGGCGACTGATCCCGTACGTTCTCCGGAGATCTCCATCCGGATGGCGCACGTTTACATCCGTCCGATGCTTATCATCCCGGTGTATGAGAGGCCGTAACCGAGTAGTGGGCGCCCTCCTGGCGTCCGTGATCGTCCTAGGGGCATGTGGCGGCGGCTCGGGCGGGCAGGCCACACCCGAACCCGCCCAGCCGGCTACCACTTCAGCGGTGACTACGGCCGCGGCCGCTGCTCCCAGCCCCACCGTTTCGGAGGGTTCTTCTGCCGAGTCCTCCACGACCGCGGCCGCTGCGACTGCCGAGACGACCGTGGCGACCGAACCTGCCGCCACCCCGGAGACGACTGCGGTCACGGAAACTACCGCCGCTCCGGAACCGACCGCTGCTCCGGAGACGACTGCCGTCACGGAGCCCGCCTTCGTCCCCGAGGGCCCTCCCATCCCGGCCCTGACCTTGGAACTGGACGACGGGACCACCTTCGTCACGACCGAAGCCACCCGGCCCGTCCTCTACCTGTTCTGGGCGGAGTGGTGACCGTCATGCCGACGGGAGTTGCCCGTCGTCGACTCTGTGGCCGCCGAGTACGCCGGCCAGGTGGACGTGATCGCGGTTGCCTGGGCCTCGACGTACGACAAGACGGCCTCCGCAGCCCGCGGATTCCTGACCTCGGGGGCCACCCGCTGGCTACTGGATGAGGACAATTCGATTTTCGCCGCCTTCGAGGTGACCTACCAGCCGGTCGGGGTGTTCGCGGTTAGTGGTGTCGAGGTCAACCGCTGGTTCGGTTCCATCCCCGAGCAGGAGCTCCGCCAGGCGTTCACGGACGCCCTGGCGTAGTTACAGGGCGGTGGCGATGGTGAGGGTGTAGGTGCCCGTTCCATCCCCGAAGCTGGTCACCTCGACGTAGTAGGTGCCTGTGCTCGGCGCCAACCAAATGAGCCGGGACGCTGTCGAGTCGCCATAGTCGTCGTTACCGTCCAGCCATATGCCGTCGGCGTCGTATAGGTCGAGTACGGAGTCTTGGAGGGTTCCGAGGGTTAGGTCCAGGTCGTAGAACTCCCCCTCTGTGGCTTGGAAGGCGAAGTAGTCGCCGTCGCCTTCGTATTCCATCTCGCCCTCGACGGCGATGCCTAGCTCGACGGCTGTTGCGTTTGCTGTCGAATTCGGGTGGTCGTCCGTGATGTCCGAGATGGTGATGGTGAGGGTGTAGGTGCCGGTGCTGGTGTCGAAGCTGGTCACCTGGACGTAGTAGGTGCCTGTGCTCGGCGCCAACCAAATGAGCCGGGACGCTGTCGAGTCGCCATAGTCGTCGTTACCGTCCAGCCAGGTGGCGTCGGCGTCGTATAGCTCGAGGACGGAGTCTTGGAGGGTTCCGAGGGTCACTTCTATGTCGTAGATTTCGCCCTCTGTGGCTTGGAAGGCGAAGAAGTCAGCGTCGTCTGCGTATTCCAGTTCTCCTTGGTTGGCCACGTCGAGCTCGACGGCTGTTGCGCCGTCTGCCGAATTCGGGTGGTCGTCTGTGATTTCTGAGACAGCGATGGTGAGGGTGTAGGCGCCGGTGTCGAAGCCGGTGACTTGGACGTAGTAGCTACCCGTGCTCGGTGCGTACCAGGTTATGTTGTCGTTGCCGGCCTGTCCGGTCAGCCAGTTGCCGTCGGCGTCGAATATGTCCAGTACCGAGTCCTGGAGGGTTCCGAGGGTTACGTCCAGTTCATAGAACTCGCCCTCTGTGGCTTCGAACGTGAAGAAGTCACGATCGTCTGCGTATTCCATCTCGCCCTCGACGGCGATGCCTAGCTCGACGGCTGTTGCGTTTGCTGTCGAATTCGGGTGGTCGTCTGTGATGTCTGAGATGGTGATGGTGAGGGTGTACGTGCCGGTGCCGGGTCCGAAGCTGGTGACTTCGACGTGGTAGGGGCCGGTGCCGGGTGCTTGCCATATGAGCCGCGATGCTGTCGAGTCGCCGTAGTCGTCGTTACCGGCCAGCGGGTGGCCTTCGGCGTCGTATAGGTCGAGTACGGAGTCTTCGAGGGTTCCGAGCGTGACGTCCAGTTCGTAGTACTCGCCCTCTGTGGCTTCGAAGGTGAAGAAGTCACGATCGTCCGCGTACTCCAACTCGCCAGGGACGGACACGCCGATCTCAACCGGTGTCGCCTCCCCGAGCAACTCGTCCGAAGGGAGCGCGCCGGTCGCCGACCACGCTAGGTCCGGAACGCAGTCGAACAGGCCGGGGAGGAAGTCAAAGAGCCCGGGGTCGTCGGCGGAGCCCGTGAGGAGGCTTGTCCAGTCGGTGTCGGTTACCCATTCGCGAAGGCAGGATGCTTCCTCCTCGCTGAGGTCTTCGAGGGTCATGCCGGTTTCCTCGAGCATGGACGAGATGAACATGTCGGGGGCGCACTCGATCAGATCGGCGGCGAATCCCATGAGTCCGGATGGGTCGTCGGCGGAGCCGGTGAGGAGGTTTGTCCAGTCGGTGTCGGTTACCCATTCGCGAAGGCAGGATGCTTCCTCCTCGCTGAGGTCTTCGAGGGTGAGGCCCGTTTCCTCGAGCATGAGTGAGACGATCAGATCTCGATTGCAGGTCAAGAAGGCCGTGGTGACATCCCGTGTCACTTCCGTGTCATCAACCGACAGGGCCAGCATGGTGGCAACCACGTCGAGCCCGGCCACCCACTCGGCCAGGCAGGCCTCCGTGTCCGCGTCCAATTCGAATGCCTCGTCCTCTCCCAATCCTGCGACCATCGTGGAAAGGAACACGGCTTGGGCGGTCTCAGGAGCGAGGCACGAGAAGATCAAGATCACCCACGCTTCCGGGGTCTCTGACTCCGACATGACCGGCCGGGCCAGCACCGACTCCAATGTGTCGCCATCGAACGTGTCGCGGACACACTCCTGCTCGGACGTGGCGAGAGCGTCGAACACGTCTCCCCATTCGGTATGGGCATCCACCCGGAGATCGAAGTCGGAGGTGGCTCCGGTCGTATCGGGTGGGACCGTCGTCGTGCTGCTCGGCGCGGTTGTCGTGCTGCCTGAAGTCGTTGTTGTTGGAGTCGTAGTAGTAGTGGTGGTGGTGCTTGGCGTCGTTGTCGTGTTGCTCGCGGCTGCGGACGTCGACTCCGGCGTCGAGTCGCCCCCGCACCCCGCTAGGGCGATGATGACAGCCAGGGCGCCAAGTGTCGGGATCCAATGGACTCGAAAAGGGGTTGCCAACGGTTCCGCCTGACCGTTCGACATCGTGTCTCCTGCATCTGGTTCCGACCGCGAGACACAGCCTAGGTTCGCGGGGCCGGTTACAGGCGCACACCGGTCCGAAGCAGCGCGTCCAGCAACTCCGTGATCGTTAGGTCAAGTTGGTCTCGGACACCGGGAGACGACGCAGCAGAGTCGGCTTACGGTCGGGCTAGGGCGAGCCTGAGCGAGTTGAAGCCGCGCAGGACGAAACGTGCCGGTCGCACCGGTTGCTCGACCAACTCCAGCCCGGGGCACCGGGTTGCGAGCCGGGCGAGGGCCACCTCCACCTCGAGACGGGCCAGTGGCGCGCCCAGGCAATGATGGATTCCCCCGCCGAAGCTGACGTGGGTCGGGTCGCCTCTTCCGATCCGGAAGGAGTTCGGGTCGTCGAAGTGGCGGGGGTCCCGATTGGCACATCCGAGAAGAACGGTCACCTGTTCGTACTGCCCGATCGTCTGCCCACCGACCTCGTAGCTGTCGGCGACCACCCACCGGTCGAAGGTCTGGATCGGTGCGTCCCAGCGGAACAGTTCCTCGGCGGCGGTTGCCGGGTCGACCTTGCCGCCGGTGAGAAGACTCCACTGGTCCGGATGCTGCATCAGTGCCAGCACTCCGTTGGCGAGCGTGTTGACGGAGGCTTCGTGGCCGGCGTTCAGCAGGCTGATGATCGTCGACACGATCTGGGTGTCGGTCAGGGTGCCGTCCTCGGTCCTGGCGAGGCACAGGGCGGTGATCATGTCGTCGCGGGGCCGGGCACGCCGGCGGTCCATCAGGTCCCGGCAGTATTCGGCGAACTCCTGTGAGGCCGTCACTGCGGCGCGGGTGTCTGCCCCGGTGATGTTGTACTCGTACATCCGGGTGATCCGGCTCGACCAGTCGAGCATCCGGCGCCAATCCTCGGTCGGGACGCCGAGTAGCTCGGCGATCACCTGGACGGATAGGGGCGCCGCGTAGTCGTTGACCAAGTCGAAGCGGCCTCGCCCGACGACCGGGTCGAGCAGGCGGTCGGCAAGTTCGCCGATGCGCGGCCGCAAGCCGGCTAGCCGCCGCATCGTGAAGGCCGTGGAGACCAAGCGGCGGATCTTGGTGTGGTTGGGTGGTTCCAACCA
Organism: bacterium; assembly: GCA_028820935.1. Lineage (NCBI taxonomy): Bacteria > bacterium. The sequence goes on from JAPPHZ010000020.1 coordinate 43,750, forward strand.
CACCAGAGCCCAGTGTTCCACGTTGTAGTAGGGCCCCAAGTCGTCGCGGAGCGGGGGGAGTCCCCACGCCGCCCTGTCCACGGTGGGCTGGTCGATCCGGCCGAGCCGGCGGTCGCGCAACGCCCGACGGACATCGTCGTGGCGGGTCAGGAACCAGATCGGTCGCTCACCGGCGCGGCCCGGGCCGCGGAAGACGGGTGTCTCCTCGCGGATCCGGTCCAACGCCGGATAGGGGTTGCGGAGGAACTCGGGGTCGTAGGCGTCGAGGACGAACGTCATTGACGAACCGTAACAAAAGCCTTCCTCCGGCGCGTGAACGGATCGGGTGAAAGGCGGCTCAGTCGACGAGCGGCCAGGCGGCGTAGGTGGAAGTGCCCACGCCCGCTTCGAACTCGGCCGCCGACGCGTCGATCCTGCGGTAGGCCTCTCCGCTGTCGAAGCGGGTAAACGCGCCTCTGTCGAGGATCGCCTCCCCGTCGACGAATACGGTGTCAACGGTGCTGGACGCCCGGAAGTAGACGAGATTGTCCACCGGATCGCGGAACCGGGGGTAGGCCTCCGGTCTGTCCAGCCGGTGTACTACCAGGTCGGCGCGCTTGCCAACCTCGATCGATCCGATCTCGTCCTCGAGACCCAGCGCCCTGGCGCCATGGAGGGTGGCCATCTCCAGGACGGTCTCGCCGGTGAGGACCGGCAGTTCGCCCCGGAACTCACGGAACCCCACCGCTGCCAGATAGGCCTGGCGCAGCACGTCCCGGCGTCCGCTGTAGCCATCGGAGCCGAGAGCCACCGGCACTCCCTTGGCCAGCATCTCCGGGAAGGAACCGACCCGGATGGCGCCCATGCCCCGTCTGAGAGATGCGGCCGGGCAGTGCACCACCCGGGCACCGGAGTCGGCGACCAGGTCTACCTCCCGCGCCGACAGATGGTTCATGTGCACGAGGGTCAGGTTCTCGTCCAGGACGCCGATGTCCGCCAGGTGCTCGATGGGGCGGCATCCGTACAGCGCCTCCGAGATCGTCACCTCCTCGGGGTCCCACGACTGGTGCATGATCATCGGGGCCCCGTGCTTGCGGGCCAGGGCCTGAGCCTCGACCAGCAATTCGTCCGAGCACCGCATGCAGCCGTACATGGTCGCTCCGGCCCGGACCCGGCCGCCGTTGCGGAACGGGTAGCGGGCCATCTGTTCCTCCAGCCGTTCCACGCACTCCCGTGTCGGAATTCGCAGCGTCTCCGCCTCTTCGTCGGACATCGCCCCGGCGGAAGTGTCGCGACCGGGTACCCGCGGGTTGAAGTCGAGCATCCGGTGTCCCGGCATTCCCCGCATCCCTACCGTCTCGATCGCCCGTACGGTCTCCTCCAGGAAGAACGAGCCGCCGGTGTCGCTGTAGGCGGTGGTGCCGTTGGTCACCATCTCCATGCACGAGAGCAGCGCGCCCAGATGGTCGGTCTCGGGACTGCGGTGCGTGAACAGCCAGCTGTCCACCGCCTCGTAGTCGGCGTGGTCCTTGGGGGCCATGCCACGGCTGAGCTCTGAACTGCCGGCGTGGACATGGGCATCGATCAGGCCCGGATGGACGAGTGCTCCCCCGAGGTCGCGGACGGCTGTGGCGTCAGTCCCGGGCGCCACGACACGATCCGGACCCACGTCCGCTATGCGCCCATTGTCGACGGCGACGGCTCCGTCGACCAGGATCCGCCGGTGTGGATCCATGGTGATGATGCGACCATGGCGGAGAAGCAGATCAACCGTGTTGTCGTTGCTGTTCCCGCGTTCCAATTGTTCACCTCCTGGAACCAGCCTACGGTTCCGTCCTCACGCATGCGCACGGTGTATGCGCGTTAGAGTCTCATTCGGGTCTCGGTGGCTGATCGAGGAGGGTTCGGATGAACGACGCCGGAACGGTCATGACCGTACTTGGACCGGTGCCGGCTGACGCGCTCGGGCTCACCCTTCCCCACGAGCACATCTATTGCACCCTCCGCCATGCCGACTACCGCTATGACGTGGCGGATCAGTTCGTGGACGAGGAGGTGATGGCGGACGAGGTCATGGCCTTCGCCGACCTGGGGGGCGAGACTATCTTCGATCTGAGCGTTCCCGACAACGGCCGATCCCCCGAGCGGTTGAGAACGTTGTCGGAGCGGACGGGTGTGCACTTCGTCATGGGTTGCGGCTGGTATCGCGGCAACTACTACCTGCCCGAGGAGCGGATCGACCGGCGGCCGGCCGGCGACCTCGCGGACGAACTGATCCGGGAGATCACCGAGGGCGTGGGTGACACGGGGATCCGTCCGGGCGTGATCGGTGAGATCGGATCCGAGAAGGACTGGGTGTCACCCGCCGAGGAAAGGGTGCTGCGGGCCGTCGCCCGGGCACACAAGGCCACCGGTCTGGCAATCGGCGCCGTCCACGCCGTCGGGCCGGTTGCTCCGGAGCAGCTCACCATCCTCGAGGAGGAGGACGCGGACATGACCCGGGTGGCGGTCGCCCACTGCGATGCCTATCCACATCTCCGCTATCTGCTCGGACTCATCGAGAGGGGTGTGTACATCATGTTCGACAACTGCGGCCAGTACAGGGGACTGGGTCAGTTCGAGGACCGTATCCTCCGTCTTATCGTGGAGCTCCTAGACCGTGGCCTTGACGACCGGCTGATGCTGTCCCACGATGTCTGCAAGCTCGGACAGCTGCGAATACACGGCGGTACCGGGTTCGTCTACCTGTCCGAGACGTTCCTGCCGGCACTCTCCGCCAGAGGTGTACCGGACGAGACGATTAGGACCATCACCCATGACAACCCCCGGCGCTGGCTGACCGGAGTATGAGCACCGGCGAGTGCCTCTTGGGCTGGTACCAGGCCGTTGTCGACGAGTACCGCCGGATCACGCCCCGGTCGGCGGCCCTGTTCGTGCGGGGCGGAGGGGTCCTCCCCGGTGGCGATACCCGCTACTCGATCACCACCCGCCCGCACCCTCCTTACTTCGAGCGCGGTGAGGGTCCCTACATATGGGACGTGGACGGGAACCGCCGCCTCGACCTGAACAACAACTCCACGGCGCTGGTCCACGGCCACGCCCATCCGGATATCGTGGCGGCGGTCCGCTCCCAGGCCCTGTTGGGGACCGCCTGGGGTGGTCACAACCCGATCGAGGTCGATTGGGCGCAGTTGATCTGTGAACGGGTTCCCTCGATCGAGCGGGTGCGCTTCGCCAACTCGGGCACCGAGGCCAACATGCACATGCTCAAGGTGGCGCGGGCCTTCACCGGCCGGGATCTCGTCCTCAAGCTGGACGGTGCGTACCACGGAACCTACGACGCTTTCGAGTTCGCAGCCACACAAGACGGCCGCCTAGCGCCCAGTACAGGAGGAGTGCCCGCCAACCTGTCGGAGAACATCGTCCTGGGCGCCTGGGGCGATACGGATGGTGTCGCCGCTCTGATACGGGAGAACGCCGACCGCCTGGCCGCGGTGATACTCACCCCCTTCCGATCGGCGGGCGGGTTCGCCCATCCTCCCGATGGTTTTCTGGAGACGTTGAGGGCAGTGACGGCGGACGAGGGCGTTCTCCTCCTGTTCGACGAGGTCATCTCCCTCCGCCTCGCGATGGGGGGCGCGCAGGACCGCTACGGAGTGGTGCCCGACATGACCGCCCTCGGCAAGCTGATCGGGGGCGGCCTACCGGTGGGCGCCTTCGGGGGGAGGGCCGACATCATGGCGGTGACCGACCCGCTAGGTGACATGAAGGTGGCGCTGGCAGGTACCTTCAACGCCAACCCGATGACCGCCGCGGCTGGCGTCGCCGGCCTGCGCCTGCTGACGCCTGATGTCCACGAACGGATCGACCACTTCGGCCGTGGGCTGCGCGAGGGGTTGTCCGCAGCGGTGGCCGAACACGGGCTGCCGCTCCGGGTGGAGGGCGGCGGCTCCCTGCTCACCCTGGCCTGCGATCCGGAGGTGACCCGGCCGGACGTGCTGACGACCGGCCTAGCGCTGGCCTTCGGCAACCGGGGCGTCTTCGGCTTCCCGTTCCTGTCCACCTCCTCGGTAATGGAGGAAAAGCACGTCGAATACGTCTTGCAGTCGGCCGCTGCCGTCTTCGAACAGGTGGCAAAAGCTCTTTAGGTCGGAGCCCGGCGGCACGCGCACAATGCCCGATTCCGGGCTCGCATGCACCGATCAGAGCACATTGGCCCGTGCTGTCCTGCCCGCTCCGTGCCCGTCCGGTTCAGGATCGGGCGTCGAGGCAGTCCGGCTCTGCTCGGCTCTCCGCCCAGTGCAGGATCTTGCGATCTGATGTGACCAACAGGCGCCCGGTGAGAATGGCAGCCGCGGTGATGAGTTGGTCAGCCGGGTCGGCGTGAAAGCCGTCCCGTCTCTCCAGGGAACCTGCCAGGATCGACATCTGCGATGTCACGGGTATCTCATGCAGACCCTGGTCCAGCAGGCTGCGGAGCCATACGCCGGGCTCTTTCCTGAGGTCGATCCTCCCATCCCAGTGGAGCTGCGCTATCTCGAGCATCGAGGTGGATGAGAACCTCAGGGAACCGCCGGAAGCGGCATCTTCGATGGCGGTCCTAGCCATAGGTCCTAAGCTCGGGCTGCCTCGCGACATCCAGAGCAACGCATCCGTGTCGAGGATGAGGTCCACGCTCAACGCTGGTCGTTGCTTGGAGTGCCGGTCAGGACTCTTTCTGGGTCGGAGACGACATGCCAGTGGTCAGGTGGCACGGCCGGTTCGGTCAAGTCGGTGCCGATGCGGATGTCGTCACTCCACCCGATGACGCTCGCCTCGGATGACGCTACCGCCGGCACTACGGCTGCGACCGGTCGTCCGTGCTTCGTGACAATGAGTTTCTCACCCGTGGCATGGACCTCGTCCAGCAGTTTCAGGCATCGGTCACGAAACTGGGCGGCGGGGATGGTTCGGGTGCCGGCCCCCATACAGTTCCTCCAAGGAGTGTTGTACAGAAAATTATGGGAATTATATAGTTAGCTTGACCGGGTAGGTGGGTGGGCGGTACTCTGAGCATCGCCAACGAACACCCCATCCTTTCGGGGAACCCCCTGATCCGCAACCCATGCCGTGGGGACTGTCATTCGTGTGCATGGTCCCTTCGGTGGTTGCGGTCACGGGTGTTCGTTGGCAAAAGGATGCCAGACCCAACCGAAGGGACCACCAATGGTCACGGGCGAACCGTCGCGTCGTGCTCAACGCAGGGCAGATCGGGCACAAGCACGACAAACCGCTAAAGAGGACAAACAGGCCGCGTTCGCAGCCCTGGTGGAAGCCCAGCAGACCCTCCGGGCGAGGCAGAAGGAGTATCGGGCAGCCAAGCGACGGCTCCGACGGTTTACTACGCGGCGGCTGGCGTGGGTTGCTGGTGGGCTGGTCGCTCTGCTAATAGTCGGGAACGCTGTCAACACTGACATGAGCACCGACCAGCCGTCGGCTACCTCGAGCACGATAGCCCGTCCCGCCACAACCAGGGCGCCGACCACCACGTCTAAACCACTGATGGCGATCAGTGAGATTCCCCGGAGTTGATCGTCGAAGTTCCCCACCCC
>JAPPHZ010000021.1:0-71584 GCA_028820935.1 bacterium
TAGTTGCTAGTTGCTAGTTGCTAGTTGCTAGTTGCTAGTTGCTAGTTGCTAGTTGTCAGTTGCTAGTTGAACTACCGACTAGAGACTAGGAAGGTTCTGGGATCAGCAGCACGGGCAGCTTGGATCTCGCGGTGACGTTCATGGAGACGCTGGTCCAGGACATCTCGTCGAACAGGCGCCGGGTGGCGCCCATGACGATTGCGTCGGCGCCGACCCACTCGGCGGTGTCGATGATGGCCTGTGCCACGTCGTCGGCCTCCACGAACAGCGTCGCGGTCTCGACATCCCGAAGCTTCAGAGCGGCCACCACGGGAGCCACGATCTTCGAGCCCCGCTCCCGTATGTAGCGGTCGGCCTCCCGGGCGGCGCGGTCGGACTCGCTCCGGCCCGCCGGAGCGTCGAAGGGCTGCCACGGGCCGTCCTCCAGCTCATCGAGAAACTCGGCGGGGGCCTGGGTCACGTTCATGACGGTGGCGCTCCCGCGGGAGCCCACCAGCACCTCCACGAAGTCGGCGACCGGCCCCGGCGGCAGTACTCCGGCCGTGGCGATCAGCACGTTCATAGGGAGAATCTTATGGTCGGTCGGTGGAATGGCGGTGCGGGATGACCGCCGGAGCACGCCTGGTTTTTTCGCGGACAGACCATTGGGTACGGCCGCGTGGCCCGCGAAAGCGCCCATTCATCCCGCGAGTGCGCGATGTGCTCGGGGTCCGGGTCGGTCAGGGTGGCGCCGGGTCGTCCAGGCGGGTCACCCTGACGTCCACCTCCAGGCCGGAGTTGGCGCCTCCTTCCACCACCCCTCGGGTGGGCGGGACATCCCGGTAGTCCCGGCCGACGGCGGTTCGCACGTAGCGGTGGTCGACCAGGGTACGGTTGGTGGGGTCGAACTCCACCCATCCGAGCTGCGGGAGCCGGCATTCGACCCACGCATGGGTTGCGATCCCGGCCGGTCCGTCCACGCCGGCCGAAGCACCCTCTACATGGAGGTAACCGGACACGTAGCGCGTGGGGACACCCCATGAACGAGCGATCGCGATCATGACGTGGGCATAGTCCTGGCACACCCCTCGCCGGGTCGCAAGGATCTCGTCTATGGGCGAATCCACCGATGTCGAGCCCGCCGCGTAGTCGAAGGTGTCATTCAGGGTCGAAGAGAGTTCCACCAGATCGGTCAGCGGATCGGACCCCGGCTCGATCCCCATTTCGGCAACGAACCCGGTGAGGGCGGGAGTAAGGCCGGCGCCGGGACTCGGGTGGGTGAATTGCCAGCAGTCGGGGTCGGTGGTCCGTGATCGCGCCACCTCCCAGGCGTCCGGCCCGATGGGATGGGCCAGGGAAGGCGAGGGGAATACGTCGACGGTGGAGACGGACACCACCTCCAAGGTGTCGTGCGTCTCGTTCACCGTGAGGACGTGGCGGGTGTTGCCGAACGGGTCGATCTCGGTGGTCAGCCGCCCTGGAGGGGAGGTGGTGATCCCGAACTCCAGCACTTGCTGGCGGTTGCCGTCTAGGGGCCGGAGGCAGAGCGACATGGTGCATCTTCGGACCGGGGAGCTGTAGCCGAACCTGGTGAGGTGCTCGATCCGGTAACGGGCCGCGGGCGCCGCGTCCGCATCCGGGATGCTCACTGGTCGAACCCGCCGAGGCGAGCGGACCGGGTAGCCACGGGATAGTCGAAGTACGTCTCGGTCACCAGGTCGTGGAGCCGGCGGACGGCGTTCCTGAACTCGGTGAACAGGCCTTCGGCGTCGACCGTCCTGGGCCAGGCGGAGCGAAGCAGATCCGACAGGTGGTCCGCCTGGAGCCGGGCCTGTGAGGTGGCGGTGTGGTCGGGACCCTGCCCGATAGCCGACAACTCCCGATGCAATCCCAGGACCGACATGCTCAGCGAGTCGGGGAGTTGCGGGTTGGACACGAGCAGGTCCAGCACCCGACCGGCATGGATAGCCAAGCCATCGCCCTGCTGGTATGCCTCGAAGGCATGAAACAGGCGGAGCAGGCTGGTCCAGTAGGCGTCCGCAGGAACATCGAACAGCCGCACCGCGGCGATCTGGGCGCTCAGCAGGGAGGCCACCAACTCGGCTCGTTCCAGGAGGCTGCCCATCCGGATGAAGTGCCAGCCTTGATCCCGGTACATGGTCGAGGAGCTGACGCCCCGGAAGGTGTCGATGTCCGCCTCCACGCCCGCATAGAACTGCTCGGGCGTTGAAGCCCAGATGTCCTGGATCTCGATGTCGCGGAGACGCAGGTACGGCCGGTTGAGAGAAGTCCACATCTGCGCGGAGATGCGGTGGCGCACCTGGCGGGCGTTCTCTCGAGCCTGGGCGAAGCAGTTCCGGATGGAGTCGGGCGTGGTGGGTTCGAAGGTGAGGTCGTCGGCCAGGGTGAAGGAGTCGGCCAGGGTGTAGAACTCGTCGCCTTCCGTGTCGAGGGGCCCCGGATGCGGTTGCCTTCCCAGCGCGCCGTAGATCCGGTGCCATCCGAAGTAGATGTCGCGGACCGGGCTGTCCACCAGTGACTCCGTCTGCTGGCGCATGAGCCGGGCGAGATGGCCGGCCCTCTCCAGGTACCGGCCGATCCAGTAAAGGCTCTCGGCGCTGCGGGCGAGCATCAGAGGCAGACCATTTTCGCGTCTGTCTGTGTAATGGCGGTGTGGTATGGCGTCGGCAGCGGTGTTCCTCGCAAGGCTCGCTGACGAAGGCGTGCCCGCAGCGGCACGTTGAGGAGGCGGAACGCAGCGACGGGGCGCCGGTGGCCGCCAGAGCACGCCTGGTTGTTTCGCAGGCAGACCATTAGTCCTCCAGGACCCAGAAGTCCTTGGCGCCGCCACCCTGGCTGGAGTTGACGACCAGGCTCCCCCGGCGCAGCGCGATCCGGCAGAACGCCCCCGGCACGATGCGGGTCTCGCTCCCCGACAGGATGAAGGGCCGCAGGTCCACGTGGCGGGGTTCGAGCCGGCCATCGATCAGGCAGGGCGCCCTGGACAGGGCCAGGGTGGGCTGGGCTACGAAACCGGCGGGATCCTCGCGAAGCAGGGATGCGAACCGGTTGCGTTCCTCGGCGTCGGCATGGGGACCGACCAACATCCCGTAGCCGCCGGACTCGCCCACCCGCTTCACCACGAGGTGTTCCAGGTTGTCCAGGGTGTATTCCAGATCCTCGGGCCGGCGGCACAGGTAGGTTTCCACGTTGGGGATGAGCGGCTCCTCCGCCAGGTAGTAGCGGATCATGTCGGGGACGAAGGCATACACGCTCTTGTCGTCGGCCACCCCCGTGCCCGGGGCGTTGACCACCGATACGTTTCCCAGCCGGGCGGCGTGTAGCAGGCCGGGAGCGCCGAGCAGCGAGTCCGGACGGAACACGAGCGGGTCGAGGAAGTCGTCGTCGATCCGCCGGTAGACGACGTCCACCCGCCTCAGACCCGTCGTGGTACGCATGTAGACGTAGCCGTCCTCGACCACCAGGTCGCGGCCCTCCACCAACTCGGCGCCGATCTGGCGAGCCAGGAACATGTGCTCGTAGAAGGCAGAGTTGTAGACGCCGGGGGTAAGGAGGGCGACCGTCGGGTCGTCACAACCCTCGGGCGCCATTTCGTGGAGGGTCTGGCGGAGGACCAATCCGTAGTTCTCCACGGGGCCCACCCGGGAGCGCCGGTAGAGCAGCCGCATGGCCGACTTGGTGGCCTTGCGGATGGCGATCATGTAGGAGACGCCGGAGGGAACGCGCAGGTTGTCCTCGAGAACCCGGAAACCGTCCACCGTACGGACCAGGTCGGTGCCGCAGACAGCCACCCAGACTCCCCTGGGGGCCTCGAATCCCCGCATCTGGATGCGGTACTGGGGGCAGCCGAAGATCATGTCCGGCGGGATGACCCCGTCGGCGACGATCCGGGCCGGACCGTATATGTCCCGGAGGAAGGCGTTGAGAGCGGCCAGGCGCTGCTCCAGTCCCTTGGCCAGGGCTCGCCATTCGGAACCCGCCATCACCCGCGGGATGCAGTCGATCGGGATGATGCGCTCGTCGGCCTCGTCGTCGCCGTAGACGGTGAAGGTGATGCCCTCGTGGGTGAATGACCGGGTGACCCACTCGCCGACCGCGTTCATGTACTCGTCAGGAGCCTCGAGGAGGGTTTCGAAGAGGTCCCTGCCGTGGGAACGGGGAGTCCCATCGGTTTGGAACAGCTCGTCGTAGATGCCCGCGTCGAGGTCGTAGTTGTCGAACTTCATGACGGTGAGCCCGGCACGTGCGCCGGGCCGATCACCCTTCTCCGATGGTTCGCTCGCTGCCTGCCGCCCGCCCTTGTCCGGAACGATTGACCGGTGCCGGAATCATACTGAACACCGTACCGGACCAGCGGCCGGTGTAACGTGGACACGGACGGTCGGACCCGGAGGAACCTGATAGAGGCGGCATTGATCAACCGGGTCACCTGGATGATCCCCAACGCCCTGGCCTTGGTGGGCTCCCGGGCGGGCGACGAGTGGAACGGGATGACCACCTCCTGGATCACCCAGCTGTCGATGGAGCCGGTGATGATCGGGATCGGCGTGGACAACAAGGCCGTGACCCATCGGCTGATCTCTGGAGGGGGCTCCTTCAGCGTCAACCTGTGGTCGCCGGATGACCGGAGGGTCTTCGTCAAGTTCTCGAAGCCCGCCGTCAAGAAGGGGATGGCCCTCAACGGCCGGGCGATCCGGGAAGGGGTCACCGGGGCTCCCATCTTCGAGGATGCCATCGCCTGGATGGAGTGCGAGGTGAGGCGGGCGATCGACTTCGGGACCCATACGCTGTTCGCCGGTGAGCTGGTGGCCGCGGGCGTGACGGACGAGCCGGGTCGGGCCGCTTGGATGGGCGACACCCGCATGAAATACGGCGGCGTGAAGCGGGGCGGCCACTGATGGAGGCGCGCCTCGACGGGCGGGTGGCGGTCATCACCGGCGCCTCGCGCGGGATCGGCGAAGCCATCGCGGCCGCCATGCTGGCGGCGGGCGCTCGCGGCGTGGTGATCACCAGCCGCAAGCCCGAGAACATCACAGGCGCGGCCGACCGGCTCGGCGAAGCGGACCGCGTGGCGGCAGTGGTGGCCCGATCGGATACCGAGGAGGGGGCGGCCACGGCCGTGGGCGCCGCCATCGAGCGCTTCGGGTCCTGCGACGTGCTGGTCAACAATGCTGCGACCAATCCTGCCTACGGGCCGCTCATGGACGTGGACCTGGGCGCCGTCAGGCGGACCTGGGAGATCAACCTGGAGGGCCCGCTCGTCTACGCACGGGCCGTATGGGCCGCCTGGATGCGCGACCACGGAGGGGTGATCTGCAACATCGCCTCGGTCGGGGGCCGGCTGCCGGGGCGGCGCATGGGCGCCTACAACATCTCCAAGGCCGGGCTCATCTACATGACCCGGCACCTGGCATACGAGTTGGCGCCCACCGTTCGCGTGGTCGGGGTGGCGCCCGGCGTGGTCAGGACCCGCCTATCGAGGGTCCTGTGGCAGGACGAGGAACGAGGCGCTGCCCTGCACCCCATGGGGCGGGTCGGCGAGCCGGTGGACGTGGCGTCGGCGGTGGTGTTCCTGTGCTCCGACCAGGCATCCTGGGTGACCGGAGTGACCCTCGACGTGGACGGCGGGATCGCCCACTCCTCCCCCTACGTGTAACAGGGGGCCGGCTACCCGGTCATGCCCGGACGCGCTAGACAGCTAGAGCGCCGGCCGCCGGGAGGGTCAGTTGTCCCTGGTGATGGTGAGGACGTCCGGGTGGTCTCCGCCGGAACGGACCGTGATGGTGTAGCCGCCGACCGAGACGCTCTCGCCGGCGGTGAGCAGCGGATACTCCTGGAAGTGGAGGATGGGATAGGGGTTCCCGGAGTGTCCGATCACCCGGACGGGCATCCGGCCGCCGGACTGGGCGGCGTTCACGGCGTAAACCAGCACGCCGTCGCCGGCCAGGGTGGGGAGAGTGGTGGTGGCGCCGTCCGCATACCTGTACTCGTGCCCTGCGTCGAAACCGATCCGCCGGCGGCTCTCGATGATGACGATCTCCGTGTCCGAGAGGGGGATGCCGACCATGGCGGTCCCGAAGCCGGGCGAGGCGACCGGCTGTAGGGCAACGGTGACGGTCTTCCCGGTCTCGACACTGGTGAGGCAGCGGACCCGGCTGGGCTGGAGCCAACCGAGTTGCCATCGGCTCCACGCCAGCATCTCCCGGGCCTGCAGGTCATATGCGTGGGCGGTGTGGCGCCGTCCATCCGGAAGATGTATCTCATGGGCTAGGCGTGGATCGCCGTCGCCGGCCAGGAAGTTGGCCCAGAGACCCATCAGGCCGATCTGGTTGGCCACCCACCGTCTCCCCGGGGGCGGTTCGGGATGATCGCGCAGGGAGCTGTCCAAGGGATACAGATCCAACAGCCCGAGCATGTGCGCCACCTCATGGGCGGCGACCAGACCCCATTCGAGAGGTTGGCGCGGCCCGGCCACGGACAGGAAGTTGATCCGGACTCTCGAGAGGGGCCCCTCATCCGTCCGGATACTCCCCGTGGCGAGCCCGTTGCCGAAGTGTGAACTGGGCATCACCACCATCACGGCGTCGTGGTCGGTGAAGTCGAACTCCGGGTCGGCGAGCCTTACCGCCTCCGCATCCGGGTCGAGCGGGTTCGCGAGTGTCGGAACCGCTGAGGTTCCGAGATAGCTTCGGTAGCCGTGCGCGGCCCGCAGCCATCGGTGCAGGGGCGTGAACTCCACCTGCAGGCGGCCGTAGCTGGCGGTCTCGAGATAGGTCTCGATGTAGGGCAGACCCAAAGCCGCCTCTCGCTGCGTGGTGTGGGATGCCCGGGCGTCCGGGAAGTCCAGGAACAGCACCGCCACCCGCAGGACGCCTGTAGCCGGGATTCGACTTCGAAGCGGGAATCCTGCCGGACCCGGCGGACGGCACGAGTCCGGATCGGCCTGATCAGGGCTTACGTAGTGGTACACGTCGGACGGCATCCGGACTACCGCGGGAGGCGCAGTAAGCCCGTCTTCGTGCGCCTGCTTACCCCAGCAGGTGATGGCCCCGCCCGTGTGCAGCCCGCACGAATGGCGGTCGCCCAGGTCGATGGCGCTGAACTCGCCTTGCGGAGGGTCGGCCCGACCCTGCTCGTCGAAGCCCCAGCAGACCACCGAACCGTCGACGGTGATCCCGCAGGAGTGCTGCCAGCCGGCCGCTATGGCGCGGAAACGCTTGGCAGGGACATTGGCCTGTGCCGCGTGATCGGCGCCCCAGCAGACGCCGACGCCGTCGGTGCGCACGCCGCACGAGTGCCAGTTGCCCGCTGCGATGGCGACGAACCGTCCGGGTGGCGGGTCGGCTTGACCATCGTTGTCGGCGCCCCAGCAGGTAAGGGACCGGTCGGCGTTGCGGAGCCCGCACGTATGCCATTCCCCGGCTGCGACAGCGGCGAACTCGCCGGGTGGCGGGCTTGCCTGGCCTGCGTGGTCGGCGCCCCAGCAGGTGACGCTCCGGTCGGCTCGGATGGCGCACGAGTGATCACCCCCGGCCGTGATGGCGATGAACCTCCCCTCCGGCGCCCCGGTCGCCCCCCATCCGTCCCAACCCCAGCAGACGACCTCCTGGCGGCTGTCGATACCGCAGGTGTGGCTCCGGCCGGCGGTCAATGCCACGAACTCCCCGTCCGGTGGTGCGGCCTGGCCCCTCGTGTTGTCCCCCCAGCAGGTCACCGTGCGATCCCTGCGTAGCCCGCAGGAATGGTCCCAACCGACCGTGATCGCGGTGAAGTCACCCGCGTCTGGTGGTATGACGGTGCTGGCCTCCCGGGACGGGATAGCACCGGCGAAACGGAGCGCGCTGGTCAGGAAGGTGGCCATCTCTGCACGGGTGGTGGCCCGGCCGGGGCAGTAGCGGGCCGGATCGACCGCGCACCCGGAGGTGATCCCGGCCGCGGCCAAGGCGCTTATGCCCGGTAGGTGAGTGGCGCCCTGCCCGACATCGGCGAACCCCGTCGGCGGTACGGATGGCAACCGGAAGGCGCTGGTCAGGAAGGTGGCCATCTCTGCACGGGTAGTGGCCCGCCCGGGACAGAAGCGGGCCGGTTTCACCTCGCATCCCCGCGTGACTCCCAGATCTGCGAGGCGCTCCACGTGGCCCGCCCACCACGCCCCTTCGTCGACGTCGGCGAACCGTGACCGCTCGACGGGCGCAGGGTCGGCCCCATCCAATGCCCTGACCAGCCAGACCGCCACCACCCAGCGCTGGATGGGCAGATTGGGGCAGAACCGGCCTGCCGCGCACTCCGTTCCCTCGAGGACTCCCCTCGCAGCCAGGATCTCCACATTCGCCTGGTGGACACCCGCTCCGGCTATGTCGGAGAACTGCTCAGCAGCGTGCGACGTCCCGCCCTCGCTACGTGTGCTGGAGAGAAACTCCCCGGTCTCCGGGGCCGGTGCCGGACTCGCCGGACTCGGAAGCAAGCCCCCGACCATCAGCAGCACGGCGAACGCAAGCAGGAGGCCGCGGGTATGCTGCCGGCGCGGGTGTCCGGCTACATCATTGCGCCCGCCGACGGTACCCGTCACTCGACGGAGGCTACCCGGGTGCTGAACCGCCCGTCACCGCCGGGCGGGTTGGCGGCGAGGGCCCCGGGTAGGCGAGGCCCTTGAGGCTTATCGCGAATCCGCTCTCCGGCAGGATGGCGCCGAGCGGGATGCCCGGCCTTGGGCTTCCTCGGCACCGGTTCCGGCAACTTTCTGTGGACCCGCTTAGGCCTTGACCACCATGGTTCCTGTAGCTCTGTCGTGCCAGCCCTGACGGCTGTCGCTCACGAGGATGGAGATGAAGCACAGGATGCTCGTGATCGTGAGTATCAAGATCCGCCCGACCGAGCTACCCCAGCCGGGGACACCTCCTTGATCAGCCCCTACTACCTCTATGGCTACGACTCTCTTGCCGATAGTCCTGCCGCGGATGGCTATCAATACAGGTTCGTAGATCAGCATCAACAAAGGCGCCATCACCGGCGGCCATGTGAATAGCTGTATGACCAGGGCCAATCCCGAAAACTCCTCGGTTGGATCAGCACGCATCACACCAGTCAAGATAAGCAACAGGAGCGCTAAGAATATGGCCACCGACAGGATCGTGTAATCCAGGATCCGTGCTGTGATTCTGCTACCAACACTAGCCAGCATCCGATGTTCCCCATTACCCAGCATTACTTGCCCTGCCGTTGTCCCAGGTGTGTCTTCGCCGCTGATTGGTCGTACCTCTTCCGTCACACTCAGCCCTCCATCCTGTAGTCAACAAGAACAGTATCTGCGCCGCTCCCGATTGCCGTACCGACCACGAAGAGATCCGTCACGAGCCATTCGACAACGAAAACGAGCCAGATAACGAGTCCTGCTAGGAACAGTGTGGCGGTGATCACCGAAACGACCCTGGCGGTTCTGGCTAGCCGGCGACGTCTAACTGCCCTTCTCCTGGCCCGCAGTGAGAGGACGAGACCAGTGACCCAGAGTATTGCCCCGGCTAGCAGCAGGAGACCGATGGCCTCGTCGGGGTTGCTGACCAAGGATGGCACCGTCATGATCAGGATCAGCAGAACTGTGACCAGTGCCGCGGATAGCGAACAGACGAAACCGGCCATCGCCATCCGATCCCCTCGGATCATGACCAACGAACTCCCGAAGCCTCATCCTGTGCCTCGTAGCCGGAGCCCTTTGGCATCATCATGAAGACACAGTATATGTCTGACCGCTCAACGTGTACGTCTCTTCATCCCACGCCTACGGTCGAGGCAAACCAGTCACTTCCCGGCAACATTGAGGGATCCACCCCCCGGCGTGCTCACGGAGCCGACGGTTGGTTCTTGTCCGGCGGGCGTTGCGATGCCCCTGCGTTTACGTTCGGGCAGGTTGGCGGCGAGGGCCCCGGTAGGCGAGGCCCTTGAGGCTGATCGCGAAGCCGCTCTCCAGCAGGATGGCGCCGAGCGGGTGGTCCCCGGCGGGGAGGCCGTTGATGGTCTCTACTGTCAGCCGCCGGTGCCGGATACCGATCTCGGTGAGGGCGTCGGCGGCCGCGCCGTGCAGCTCCTCCGCGTCGGTGAGGAGGGTGGCGGTCTTGCCTCCCCGCTCCAGGAACAGCAGGGGCCGGCCATCGTGGAGGATTACGTAGGCGCCGGCCGAGCGGGAAGCCCGGCCCCGAGCTTCCTCGGGCCACGGCAGCAGGGTGCCGTACGGGTTGGCCGGATCGGCGGCGGCGAGGATCACGGTGCCTTGGTCGCTGTCCGCGGTCCGGAGCCGGTCCACGGCCCCCGGCAGGGCGAATTGAAGGCCTCCGAGGCCCTCCACGAAGTAGCCGCGGCGGATGCGGCCCGTCTCCTCCAGATGGTTGAGGATGGGGTACAGGGTGGTCAGGCCACCGGGGATGTTCTCCGCTCGGGCGCCGGCCCTAGTCACCACTCCGTGGCGTTCCAGCAGGATCTCCGTCCAGGCGGCGCCCCATTCCGCGTCGGCCACGTCAGCCGCGCACAGGTCGGCGACCAGTGACCACCTCCCGGACGATGAAGGGGGCATGGCGGAGGGCAGCCGGCGCCGGGATCGCGCGGGGCGGGACCGGGCCACGCGGCGGATCCGTACGGCGCGCAGCGGGGCGAGGGTGTCGTTGGTGACCTCTCCCGCCCACACCAGGTCCCAGAGCGCCTCCAGGGTGTCCTCGATGCGCTCGCTGTCCACGGCCAGGTGGATGTCCCGGAAGAAGCTGGCGCCCCTCCGCGACAGGTGTGACCGGATGGCGTGGTGTAGTTCCGTGTCGGGCAGGTCATCCACGGACGGTCGATGCAGGATCGGTAGCTGCTCGCGCAGGTATAGGGCCACCCGTCCGTCCCGAGGACCGATCCCGCCCCGGCCGACCCATACCACGTCGCCCGACGCCATGAGCTGGTCCGCCATGGTGGGCGTGTAGTCGAGCCTCGCCGCCAGAACGTCCCGTTCAAGTATCGAGGCGGGGATGGGAAGGCCCTGGAGGGTACGGATCGTCTCGACCAGGGCCGACAGGTGGTTGCGCCCGGTCCGGCCCACTCCCTGCCAGGCAGGCAGGAACCGCCCGAGGGCGCCGGCCTCGACCGCTTCGATCTCACGGCGGAGCATCGCCAGGCTACGGCGTTTCAGGCGGCGCAGCACTCCCGTGTCCACCCACTCCTGGCCGGCCTCACCCCGACGGAAGGCGCCCCGGGCCACCGTGCCGGCCTGCTCGAGCGCCACCAGGGCCACCCGGAGGGCGGCCGGGGGGAGGCCGAGGGCCGATCCGGCCTCCTCGGCCGTGAACGGCGCATGGGTGCGGGCGTAGCGGCGCACCACCTCCCCGAGCGGGTCGGGACCCGTCTCCAGGTAGGCGTCGGGAACCCCGGCCGGCGGCTGGACTCCCAATGCGTCACGCAGCCGTCCGGCGTCCTCGATGGCCGCCCACCTCGGCGCTCCGCCCACCTGAACCCGGATGGCCCGGCGGCGCTCCTCGAGTTCGCGGAGCAGGC
The DNA here is from genome assembly GCA_028820935.1 of bacterium. Taxonomy (NCBI): domain Bacteria; species bacterium. The sequence continues at coordinate 11,521 of JAPPHZ010000021.1, forward strand.
CGGGTGCGGAGCCGTCGGCCAGCCGGTCGGCCACTGCCGCCCCCGTGAGCGGCCCGAGGGCCCGGAGCAGGTCATGCACGCCGTCGAGCCCCCTCACCCGGCGATCCGGGGTCAGGTACTGGAGTTCCAGCTCGACGGCCGCGATCACGTCCTCGTCGAGCAGGTCGCGGAGCTCGCCCTCTCCAAGCAGCTCGCGGAGTAGCTCCCGGTCGAGCGTGAGGGCCGTGGCGCGCCGTTCCGACGGGGCGGCGTCCCCCTCGTACAGGTAGGAGGCCACGAACTCGAAGAGGAGCGACGAGGCGAACGGTCCGGCCGAGGTGGTGTCGACCTCCACCACCCGCACCCGGCGGGCCGCGATGTCCCCGAGGAGTTCCCTGGCGGAGGGGAGGTCGAACACGTCCGAGAGGATCTCGCGGTAGGTCTCGAGGATGATCGGGAACGAGCCGAAGCGGGTGACGATGGCCATGAGGTCGGCGGCCCGCCGTCGCTGGAGCCACAGGGGGGTGCGACCGCCGGGCCGGCGGCGGGGCAGCAGCAATGCGCGGGCGGCCGCCTCCCGGAACCGGGCGGCGAACATGGCCGTGCCGGACAGCTCCTCGATCAGGATCGACTCCAGCTCGTCCGGGTCGAGGAGAAGGTCTTCGAGAGACGGCAGGTCGTCGGTGTCGATGAAGCGGAAGGAGATTCCGTCGTCGCTCCAGATGACGTCCACATTCCGCCCGTAGCGGTGTCGCAGGCGCTGGCCGATGGCCATTGCCCACGGCGCGTGCACCCGGCCGCCGAGGGGCGAGAGGATGGCGATCCGCCAGTCCCCGATCTCGTCGCGGAAACGCTCCACCACCACCGTCCGGTCGGTGGGAAGCACTCCGGTGGCGTCACGCTGCTCCTCGATGTATGCGACCAGGTTGCGGGCCGCCCATTCGTCCAGGTGGTACCGGCGCCGGAGCGTGTCCACCGCCCGGTCGGTCTCCATCGCCCCGATGGTGCGGACGAAGCGGCCGATCGCCCTCCCGGTCTCGACGGGACGGCCCACCCGGTCGCCCTTCCAGAACGGCATCCGGCCCGACTCGGCGGGGGCGGGGATCACCTCCACCCGGTCGGCGGTGATGTCGCTGATCCGCCACGCCGAGGTGCCGAGGACGAATACGTCCCCGGGACGGGACTCGTAGACCATCTCCTCGTCGAGCTCGCCCACCCGGCTGCCGTCCGGAAGGTTGACCGAGTACAGCCCGCGGTCGGGGATGGTCCCGGCGTTGGTGACTGCCAGGCGCTGGGCCCCCGATCGAGGGGTCAGCGTGTGCGTGACCCGATCCCAGACCACGCGGGGGCGCAACTCCCCGAACAGCTCGGACGGGTAGCGGCCGGCCAGCATGTCGAGGACCGCCTCGAAGGGTCCCCGGGCCAGATCGCGATAGGGGGCGGCCCGCCTGACCAGGGAGAGGAGGTCATCCGCCTGCCATTCGTCCATCGCTACCGCCGCCACCACCTGCTGCGCCAGCACGTCGAGCGGGCTCTGGGGAACGGCGGTGGGCTCCACCGACCGCGCCAGCATGAGGTCGGCCACCACGGTCGCCTCGAGGAGGTCCCCGCGGAACTTGGGGAAGATCTTGGCCACGCTGGTCGCCCCCACCTGATGGCCGGCCCTACCCACCCTCTGCAAGCCGGAGGCCACGCTGGTGGGCGACTCGACGTGGATCACCAGGTCGACCGCCCCCATGTCGATGCCCAGTTCCAGTGTCGAGGTCGCCACCACGGCCGGCAGCTCACCCCGCTTGAGCAGGTCCTCGATGACGATCCGCTGCTCCCGTGACACGGAGCCGTGATGGGCGCGGGCGACCTCGTCCCCCGCCAGGTTGTTCAGCTCGGAGCAGAGGCGCTCGGACAGCCGGCGGGAGTTGGCGAACACGATGGTGGAGCGGTGGGCCCTGACCAGATCCAGCAGGGCCGGATAGACGGAGGGCCAGATGGACCGGTAGCCGGGGTCGGCGGGCTCGGAGGCGAGCGGGTCGGGAGGTGTGGGCGCGGCCATGTCCTCGACCGGGACCACGATCTCCACCTCGAGGCCCCGCTTGCCGGGGACATCCACGATGGTGACCGGCCGCGGCGTCCAGGCGCCGCCGTCCATGGTTCCGCCTCCCATGAACTCGGCGGTGGTCGAGAGGGGTTGCTGGGTGGCGGAGAGGCCGATGCGGAGGGGACGGACGGCCGTCACCTCCTCCAGCCTCTCCAGCGACAGGGCCAGGTGCGATCCCCGCTTGGTCCCGGCCACGGCGTGGACCTCGTCCAGGATCACCCACCGGACCGACGCCAGCATCTTGCGGGCCGCGCTGGTCAGGATCAGGAACAGGGACTCGGGGGTCGTGATGAGGATGTCCGGGGGGTGGCGCTGCATGCGCTGGCGGTCAGCGGGCGGGGTGTCGCCAGTGCGGATGGCGGCCACCACCTCGGGAAGAGGCGCCAGGCCATGACGGTCGGCGGCGTGGGCGATCCCGGTCAGGGGCGCCCGGAGGTTGCGCTCCACGTCATGGGCCAGGGCCTTCATCGGCGAGATGTAGAGGATGCGGCAGCGCCGGGACTTGACCGGCACCGGTTCGGTGAGAAGCTGGTCGAGCGTGTAGAGGAACGCGGCCAGCGTCTTGCCCGACCCGGTGGGGGCGTGGATCAGCGTGTGCTGACCGGCGGCGATGGCCGGCCATCCACTGGCCTGAGCCTCGGTGGGGCCGGGGAACGCCTCCTCGAACCAGGTGGCGGTGGCGGGCGAAAACAGGTCTCTCAACACTACGAATCCAGGCTATCGCATGCGTGTGACACGCATACCCCAAACTGGGCTCGGTCGGTCCCCGGTAGTCGGGTGCCGTCCATCCGCAGCCGTTTCGTATGGTGGTCGGCCCCTAGGAAACCGAACAAGGGTCTTGACCCTTCTGGTCAGGCCGTTACGTTCACTGTAAGGGTTGGCGCCGGTCGGGCAGGGCCTCAGGCTCACCTGCAACAGACAGTAAGGAGTTACCATCGATGACCATGATCAAGGAATCCACGGTCGCGAATCGGGTCGCGCAGTCCTTGGTCTTCCTGGAGCGGGCGGAGGCGGAATTCGCGATCGGCGACACCCGCCAGGGCGCGGAGAAACTCTATGGCGCCGCCGTCCAAGCCATCATCGCCGCCTCTCTCCAGCGCGGGTGGAAGTATGACTCGCATCGCGCCAACAAGAATGCCTCAGTGGAGATGGCCAGGGAGTACGGCGACTCCTCTCTGATCAACGGGTTCTCAGCTGCCGAGAAGCTGCATATCCACTTCCATCACGACAACATGGAGGATTACCAGATCGCCGCGGATCGTCACGGTGTCCGGGGTTATGTCGAGCACCTGCTCGCTCTCGTAGAAGAGTACGAAGAGCGAGGAGAGGATCGGCAAGAGCCTCTCGGGTGACATCACCGCCCCGGAGCGGATCGCACAGTCGTTGGGGGATCCAACCGCTCGGATTACGCTGGCTAGAAGCGCGCAGGTCCGGCCGCTCTCCGTCCGGAGAGGAGCCGGACCTACTTCCTTGGTCTACTGCCCTCGGCAATTTCAATTATCACTTGATGGAGCCGTGACTTCAACCGGACAACAGGCTGCGATCCCTCCGGGAGTCCTCGTGGATTTACGAGGCGGTGGGCCCGCGATGGGCTACGAGGCCTGCCCTTCCGAGCAACGGGCGGCCTGGACGAAGGCCTGGGCTCGGGCCGGATCCACGGGGCGGAGGACATCGCCCTGCTCCTTGATGGCGGTGCCCACGATCACCCCGTCGGCGATCTGTAGCACGGAGGCGACGGACTCCCTGTCCACTCCGGATCCCACCAGCAACCTGGTGTCGGGAAGCGCCTGGCGGACGTGGTCGATCATGTCCATGTCCGCCGGGAGGCCGGTGCCGCGCCCGGAGAGGATGATGCCGTCCGCCATTCCCCGGTCGCGGAGATCGGCGGCCGCGTCCTCGATGCGGAGGCCGGGTGGGGGAGTGGCGTGCTTGACGAACAGGTCGGCGAGCACTTCGATCTCGGGATCCAATGCCGCCCTCAACCGGGACACACGGGCGGCCTGGCCGACTATCGGGCCCTGGTCGGTGTACATCATGGACGAGAGGACGTTCACGCGGATGAACCGGGCATCGCAGGCGGCGGCGATCGAGAGAGCGGCGACGGCGTCGTTGCGCAACACGTTGACCCCTACCGGAATGTCCACCGCGGCCCGGACTGCGGCCACCACCCGGGCCAGGGACGCCACGGTGACAGGGGGCACTCGATCGGCGAAGAACGGAGCGTCTCCGTAGTTCTCGACCAGGAGCGCATCGAAACCGCACTCCTCCAGGAGGATGGCATCCTCGACGGCGCGCTCCACGATGGCGCCGGTGGGCGGGCGGTAGGAAGGCGAGCCGGGGAGTGGTAGGGCGTGGACCATCCCGATGAGTTGGCGGGAGGCCATCAGAAGATGCGCATCTCCTGGAAGGCAATCTCGGCCATCTCGCCCTTCAGGATGACGTTCTCGGCGTCGTCCGGATGGAGCCGTCCGACCGCTACCCGGCAGATCTCCCCGGCCGGACCGCGGATGAGCTGATCCGTGTCCTCGGGACCCGCCACGTACTTGGCGTACATGGGTCCGATCCCCTCGATCCGGACTGGTTCCGTGTACTCGTACCCGGCGAGGTCGAATGCCCATGGAAGGGTCATGTGGGCGAACCAGATGACATGGCGCAGGCGATCCGTGTCCTCGGGCTCCTCGTCCATTGCCTCGTAGATGTCGAGGCCGTGGGCCCAGACTTCCGCCAGTTGGAGGGTGGCGAAGGTCTTGGCGGACATGTCCGAGTACACCCAGGGGACGCGGTCGGAGGCCGAGGCCCGACTCATGGCGTCAACTACCTGTGCCCTACCGAGCCGCCACCACTCGATCACGTCCTGGGGGCGCATCTGCCGGCCTCGTTCGACACCGACCTCGGCGAGGTCGTCGATGCTCTCGTACTCGTCGAGGTCGTCGAGCATGGCGCCGTCCTCGGCGACGGCGTTGTGTGCGTACTCCTGGAAATGGGCCAGATGGGAGATCGCGTCGCGGATGGTCCAGTCTTCTTCAGGGATCCGGATGCTCCACTTGTTGACGGTGATCCTCTGGAGGAACTGGTCGAGTTGTTGTTGCTCCGCTACGAGGTCAGACAAGACTTCCCGCATGATCCCAAGTTTACCACTGCCCATCCCTAAACGTTCCGCCCGCCAGGCCCATCCGTCCGTCCACCCGGCGGTTGGGTCGGCCGCTTCTCGACACGTAGTCGAGCACCCGGGATCGCCCGGTACGGTCGCTCGATCGGGCCGCCTCCGGAGGTCGGCACGGGGGCCACCCGCGATCGGGTTCCGGCAGGGTTCAGGCTGTGTGCGGCCTGGGCAGCGGACCCTCGAACCCCGGCGTCTCGTAGACGTAACCGTTGAGGCGGTCGACGAGCAGGCGCAGGCGTCCCAGGCTCCGCCGGTCGAACCACATCGTCAGCCGGGCGCAGTCGAGCGCGTCTCCATCATTGATTTCGGCCTCCGACGGTCCGGTGGCCTCGATCCGGCCCCGGGCGAGGATGTCGGCGAACTCCCCGTTCAGGTCTTTTACCTGCTGCTCGGTGGGGGCGTGCCGCAGCCGGAGCACCAGCCGTCCGTCCACGTAGCGCTGGGAGTGATAGTTGGCGTAGAACCGGCAGATCTCGTCAGCCGCCGCGGCCGCGTCCCGGGCGCGCACGAAGAGGTTGGCGTCCGCGGGGCTGATCATCCCGTGCCCTTCCAGGCGGTCGCTGACGAACGCCTGCCACGAGGACCAGTACGACGTTCCCGCCTCCATCAGCACGACCGGCTGGATGGGCGCCTTCCCGGTCTGGATCAGTGTCAGGAGCTCGAAGGCCTCGTCCATGGTGCCGAAGCCGCCCGGGAAGATGGCGAAGGCGTGAGACTCCTTCACGAAACCCAGCTTGCGGGTGAAGAAGTACTTGAAGTTGATCAGCCGGGATCCGGCGATGTAGGGGTTGGGTTGGGCCTCGAACGGCAACCGGATGTTGACGCCGAAGGAGCCCTCCCGGCCGGCGCCCCGGTTCCCGGCCTCCATGATCCCCGGGCCGGCGCCTGTCACCACCATCCATCCGCGGTCCTCCCACATGAGGCGGGCGAACTCGCTGGCCAGCAGGTAGTCGGGATGGTCGGGCGCGGTACGTGCCGATCCGAAGATGGTCACCTTCGGCGTCTCGGCATAGGACCTGAACACCTTGGAGGAGTAACGCATCTCCTTGAGGGCGCTGTTGAAGAGCTTGATCTCCCAGCGGTCGGCCCGATCCCGGTGGAGCTTGAGGGCGGTGGTCATGATCTCGGCGATCAGATCCTGGTTGTCACCGTCCCCGGCTCGGGCGACGAGATCTCGGATCGTCTCGTCCAGTAACGGGTCTCCCATGCTGTATCGGGCCATGCTTCCTCCGGTATTCGTTCCCAAGCTAGTGATTTTCACTCCCCAGACGTACCACGATCCGCCCTAGGTGGGAAGGGTCAGCCCGGTATCGTCCGCCAATGCCAGGCATATTCCGTCGAGTATGTCGTAGCCGGTGACGGTGATCCGCTCTAGACCGAGAACCCGGAGGGCGGTCTCTGCGATGACGGCGCCGCCCAGGATCACGGGGGCCCGCAACGGATCGAGGCCGGGGATTGCCCGCTTCTCTTCGAGCGTGAGCCCCCCCAGCCGGGACACCATCCCTCCGAGGTCGGTCAGGCTCAGGCCGGCGCCCTCGACGCGGGTCGGATCGAAGCGGCCGAGTCGCTGATGGATGGCCGCCAGAGTCGTCCATGTGCCGGCCGTGCCCAGCGCCTCGCGCCGGTGGGTGAGGCCGGCAGGCTGCATCGCTTCGGAGGCGGTGCGGCGGGCCGCCGCGAGGTGTTCCGAGGCCGCGGGATGGGTGGGCAGGCATCGTTCGGTGAGCCGAATCGATCCGATGTTCACCGAGACGCCGCCCTGATCGGTCACGACCTCGGTGCTCCCTCCCCCGATGTCCACCACCACCATCCTGCCGGCGTCGCCGTGGCGAGCGGTGGCGCCCCGGAAGCACAGATCGGCCTCCTCCTCACCGCCGATGACGTCGGGACGGAAACCCAGCGCCTGCCGGGCAGCAGCCAGGAACTCCTCCCGGTTGACCGCATCGCGGGTGGCGGCCGTGGCAACCGCCCGAGACCTGGTGACGCCGGCCGATCCGATGCGCCGCCCGTATCCGGCCAGCACCCGGACCGTCCGCCCGATCGATTCCGGTGTCAACCGTCCTGATCTGGTCGAGTCCCGTCCCAACCCGGTCACCTGCTCGATCCGCTCCACGTCGGCCATCCCGTCGCGCCCGACCTCGGCGATCAGCAGCCGGGTGGAGTTGGTGCCGATATCGACCGCAGCGAACCGTGGCACTAGTGGTCTGCCTGCGAAACGACTGGGCGTGTTCTGGCTGCCATCGGTGTCCCGTCGCTGCGTTCCGCTTCCTCAACGTGCCGCTGCGGGCACGCCTTCGTCAGCGGGCCTTGCGAGGAACACCGCTGCCGACGCCATACCACACCGCCGTCCCGCAGACAGACCACAGGGCTACAGGCAGACCGCTACGGGCCTACGAACCGAACGGCGGGTCGGATGGTCCCTTGCGCACGCAGGCCGCCCAGACCGTCTCGTAGTGGTCGATGTCGTAGGCATCGATGTGGGGGAGGACCATGGACTCCCAGGCGGTGCGGAGCGGGTCCTCCCGCCGCTCATGCACCATCAGGCCCACCGGAAGGCGGTCGAGAACCGTCCGCAGGCTGATCGGGGTCTCCACCCGGGTGCCCGGATCGGTCGAGAGGAACGACCGGTTGATCTCGGTGGCCAGCCTGCTGATGTGGCGCACGTACACCTCACGCATCGACGGGTAGCGGCGGTCCAGCATGGCCTCGATCTCGGTGATGTCGGGAAAGTTTTTCTCCCAGATGACCCACCGGTCGGCGAAGGCCTTGTTGAGGGTCTGGGTGCCGGCGTAGTCACGCAGGTCGGTCGGGTTCATCGTTCCGAACAGGCGGACATCCTCCCTGAGGGGCACCGTCTCGCCGGTCGGGAGGTCGAGCGCCGCGTAGCGGTCGAGCAGGCCGTGCAGGGCGAAGAGGGTCTCGGCCCCGGCGGCGTTCAGCTCGGACAGGTTCACGAGAGCGGTCCCTCTCAACGCGCGGGTGATGTCACCGTCCTCCCAGCGGCTCTCCGTGCCGCCCAGGCCGTCCCCGTAGAGCTTCACCGAACCGATGAGGGTGATGTCGCGCACCTCGCCCGTCAGAGGGATCCGGTAATAGGGGAGGCGCAGCAGGGCGGCGAACTGCTCGATGTCGTGGTCCTTGCCGGTGCCCATGTGTCCCCGTACTGCCAGGTGAAGCGGCACCGTGCCCTCGGGTTGCTCCCGGCGGACCTTCTCCACCTGGGCGAAGCGGTACAGCATGCCGACGTCGACGTAATGGGGGTCGGGCTCGGGGATCTTGTTGACGCGCTGGCTGTAATCCCGCACCTCGGTCCTGGGAACCACCACCGTGTCCAGGGTGATGGGCCGGCCCTTTCCGGTCGGGTCGGTGAAGGTGACCTTGGCGGGGTGGTCAGGCACTGCGTAACTCCGGCATGAGTGGGCTGCTCCCGGTTTGCTGGCGTCCGGCCCGGATCCACCAGGTGTCCTCCCCGTCCAGGGCCAGGCCCCGCCGGAGAGCCATCCGGACTCCGGCCACCATGGAGTTGGCCAGCTCGTCCGGACGGGATATCACCTGGTGGTGACGGTAGGCGGAAACCACCGTATCGTCTCCCACGCCGATCCCCAGAACCGTAGTGCCCCGCCCGTCCACCTCCTCCACCGACCGGGCCAGGGCCTCGACCGACCCCCTGGTCATTCCGTCGGCCAGCACCACCAGCACCCGGACCCGGGCGCCGTGGTTGACCAGCCGCCCGGCCGCGTAGGTGACGTTCAGCTCGTCCACGTTGGCGCCCTTCTCGAACAACGACACGGGTGGGGTCCGGCGCGGGCTGCGCCGCGCCTCGACGCCGGCCTCGCTCGCATGGGCCGCCGTCCAGAACAGTCCGGCGAGCAGGTCGTCGGATCGCCGCCAGGGTTCGTGGAAGGCCGACAGCACGTAGTGGTTGACGGTGGAGGTGAGGCGGTCGGCCGCTGCCCCGTGGCTCTGGCGCAGCTCGCTGATGGCGGCTGCCCGGCGGCGGGAATAGGTCCACTCGGTGTCGTCCACCTGGGCGACGAAGGCGCGGTTGAACAGGGCCACCTCGAAATCCACCCGGAGTTCGTTGCACATGGCGGCCAGGGTCCAGGCGCCGAGCATTGCGGCCGCCAGACCCCAGGGGCGGCGGTCGCGGGGCGCCGACAGGCGCCGGGGCTGGAGCATGGAGGCTGATCCGTCCACCAGCACGCTGACCGCGTAGGAGCGGCGGGTCGAGACCGACCGGCGCTCGAACATCCGCTGGTAGAGGCCGCCGCCCAGAAGCAGCGCGGCGTGGGGTGAGAGGTCGCCGGCGTCGAAGCCCGACCTCAGCCCGCGCCGCTGGTTGGCGATGAACAGGGGATGCAGCTCGCCCCCGACCTGTCGCTGATCGACGTTCCAGTCGCGGGCCGCGTTCACGAGGGCGGATCTTCCCCGGTCGGAGAAGTTGCGGAAGGAGTCGGGAACGCGCGCCACGGCCAGCTTGCCGCTCTGGCCGTTCGGGAGGTAGATGACCGGGGCCTGGCTGACCATGAGCAGCTGGTCGGTCCCCTCACCGGCGGTCCGGTCCATCCGGGCCGGCCGGAGGTCGAGGCGGGTGGGATCCTCGGCCCCCCGGCGGACCTCGTTGTAGTGATCGGCGTCCTGGACGGCGGGAGAGAAGAGCCTGACCCGGTCCAGGCCGTCCGTCATGGCGTCCTTCTCCGCCTGCTCCCGTTCCCGGCGAGCCGGGGGTGGGTCGTCCGGCGCGCCTTCCTGTATCAAGCCGTGCGCCTTGGCGATGGCGAGGAGCTGCATGGTCAGATGGCCGGTATCCCATGGTTGGGCGGCGACCGATGCCTCGTCGAGCACGGCGCGCGAATCCGCCCAGGCAGCCCCGGAGCGGGAGTCGAGGAGCCGTTCCAGGCGGTCGGGGGGCGCGTATCCACCCACGGACATGAAGCAGGCGATGGTGTACCGGGCCAGAGGACCGCGGCCCGCCAGCGCTCCCCGTAGGGAGGACCGGTAAAGGTCCTCGAGGACGGAGCGGGCGCCCGGATAGGCCTCCAGGCCCTGACGCTCCTGGCGGGCGTCCTCCAAGGCGAAGAAGAGAGCCTCGGCCGGGGGGCCGCCGGCCCGGTCGAGGGCCTCCAGCACGGTGAACTCCTCGCCCTCCTTCGGGCCGGGCCGGCCGTCCTGGAGCCAATGCTCCGGCAGCGGCCGGCGCTCGTCGAAGTCGGAGGAGACCAGGTGGATCACCTCGTGGAGCGCCGAGGCGAGGGCGGTCTCCTCGACGGTGACGGGCGCCCTGCGCCCGTAGGCGGCCTGGAAGAGCCCGGGGTCGATCACCACCTCGAGCTCGGACGCCCTGCTGGAGGAACCGAGCGTCACCCGCAGTTCCTCCCTGCCCGCCACGGTGCGTGCGACCCGGGTCACGGCGCCCGCCACCCGCTGGTACCGGCCGACCACCGACTCGATGGCGCGTTCCTCCGGAGCCAGGATCTCGGTCAGTAGGGAGCGATCTCGAAGTGTCACAAAGCTCTATTGTCGCAGGTCGCAGACGCAGTGGCCTGTCTGTGAAACAGCCAGGCGTGTTCTGGCGGCCATCGGCGTCCCGTCGCTGCGTTCCGCTTCCTCAACGTACCCTGCGGGTACGCCTTCGTCAGCGGGCCTTGCGAGGAACACCGCTGCCTCGCCATACCACACCGCCATTACACAGACAGACCACAGTGGTCAGGCCACGAGGACGGCCAGCATTCCCACCAGGATGAGTATCGAGGGCACGAGGGTTCGCATCAGGTCAGCGTTCGGGCCGCCGGGTATCCGCTGCCAGGCCCACACGATCAACATCCCCGCCAAAAGACCGCCCACATGGGCCTCCCAGGCGATCCCGCGGACCAGGAGGGGCAGAGCGAGGTTGATCGCCAGTAGGAGGAGAAGCTGGCGGAACCGGGCGGCGCCGGCCGGCGTGTGGCGGAGCGGATAGGTTCCCACCAGGACGGCGCCGAACAGCCCGAAGATGGCGCCCGAGGCCCCTACCGCGGCGCCCTCCGACAGGTACTGGAAGACCACTGCTCCCGTAACGGCGGAAGCCAGATAGAGCCCCACGAAGCGGATGGTCCCGGCCCGCCGCTCGATATACGGTCCGAACACGTAGAGGGCGTACATGTTGAAGAGGATGTGGACGATGCTGCCGACGGAGTGCAGGAAGGTGGCGGTGATGACCCGCCACCACTCTCCGGCACTGACCGCCGGAGTTATGTGGGCGTAGTCGATGGTGAACCGGGCGTTGGCGCGCTGGGCCAGGTAGGCGGCCACCGTTATCACCATGATCACGAGGACGGCCGGGGTGATGCCGGAGCGGATGCTGCGGGCGGGCACCACGCGGGTCGTGGCGCCGGCACATTCCGGGCATCGCTGGCCCACCGGTGAGTCCCGGGAACAGTCGCCACAGATGTGCCGTCCGCACCGCGAGCAGCGCAGGTAGGTGACCCGGTCGCGGTGCCGGTGGCAGGTGGCCGGGCCGGCGGCGCCTGGCGTTCCGTCGTCCATGCCGTCCATTGTACGGGCAGGGCGGCGAGTACTCGATGGCCCGCTGAGCCGGTAGCATCCCGGCCCATGCAGGTTGAGATTTCCCAGACGTCCACGGGGTTGACGGTCGTGACCGAACCGGTCCCGGGAGTTAGATCGGTGGCGGTGGGCTGCTGGATAGACACCGGTAGCAGGGACGAGCGTCCCGGCGAGGCGGGGGCGGCCCACTTCCTCGAACACCTCCTCTTCAAGGGGACCGAGGAGCTGTCGGCCCGCTACATCTCCGAGACGTTCGACGCAATCGGCGCCCAGAGCAACGCCTTCACCTCCAAGGAGTACACCTGTTTCTGGGCCCGCATGCTGGACAGCGAGCTGGCAACCGGCATGGACCTGCTGGCGGAGATGCTCCAGCGTCCCGCGTTCCGACCGGACGAGATCGACTCCGAACGCAACGTGGTGATCGAGGAGATCAACATGAACGAGGATGACCCGTCGGATGTCGCCGGGGAGACCTTCATGCGGACCCTGTTCGAGGGGCATCCGCTGGGCCTACCGGTGCTGGGGACCCGCGAGTCGATCGGGGGCATGACCCCGGAGGATCTGAGGGGTTACTGGCGGAGGCGCTACGGAGCGCGAACCGCGCTGGTGGCGGTGGCCGGCAATGTGGAGCACGGGGACGTGGTGGAGATGGTGGAGCGCCGGTTCGGCGCCTGGGAGGCGGAGGACGCCACCCATGACCTGGCCGCGCTCCGGGTGGGCGCGAGGGCGAGTGTGGTGGAGCGGGACACCGAGCAGGTCCACCTGGTGTTCGGAGGCGAATCGATCCACCGCACCGACGAGGGTCGGATCACCGACGGTGTGATGCATCACATACTGGGCGGCGGGATGTCGTCCCGCCTGTTCCAGAAGATCCGCGAGGAACGCGGCCTGGCCTACGCGGTTCACAGCTTCGCGATGCGCTTCGCCGAGACGGGCGGTTGGGGTGTGTACGTCGGCACCACGCCGGCCAACGCCCACACCGTCATGGAGATCCTGGTCGAGGAGATCGAGCGGATGGTCTCCGAAGGCGTGACGGCCGCGGAACTGGACAGGGCCAAGGGACACATGCGGGGCGCCCTGGCCCTCTCGATGGAGGACACCAACGCCCGGATGATCCGCCTCGGGCGCAACCAACTGTTCGGCCTGCCCCATCTTCCCCTCGACGAGCGCCTGGCCCGGGTCGAGGCTGTCACCAGGGCGGACATCGCGGCGACGGCCGCCCGCAACCTGGCCGGTCCCCGGGTGGTGGGCGCCGTCGGTCCGCTGCCGGCGGGCGAGTTCGAGAGATACCTGTCGTGATCTCGGTCGGTATCTCGGGCGCCCCCGGAAGGATGGGACTCGTCTCCCAGGCCGCCATCGGGCCGCTGGAGGATCTGGCGGTGGGCGGCCTCTACGCACCGGGCCACGAGGGCGAGCCGCTCCCGGGAGGTGCCTGCTCGGGCGACCCGGAGGACCTGCGCGGGTGTGACGTGATCCTGGAGTTGACCCATCCGGAGGTGGCCCCCTCCAACGTCAGCCGCTGGAGGTCCTTCGGCGCGCACGTGGTGATCGGGACCTCGGGGTACGACTCCGGTCGCATCGCCCGGCTCCGGGACGAGTGGGAGGGGAGCGACCGGCGATGCCTGGTGGTCCCCAACTTCTCCCTGGGCTCGGTGCTGATGATGCGGTTCGCGGAGACGGCCGCGCCCCACTTCGCGGCTGCGGAGATCATCGAGATGCATCACGACCGCAAGCGCGACGCACCCTCCGGAACCGCTCTCAACACCGCCGCCCGCATGGGACGGGCCCGCCAGGATGCCGGCATTCCGCCAGCCGACCGGGGCCGCGAGCTGAAGGATGGCGCCCTGGGCGCCGACGTCGAGGGTGTTCCCGTCCATTCCGTCCGGTCCCCGGGCTTGGTGGCCCACCAGGAGGTGATCCTGGGCGGGGTGGGCGAGTACCTGACCATCCGCCACGACACCACCGACCTCGCCTCCTTCGCCGCCGGTATCGTCCTGGCGCTGCGGTCGGTCGCCTCGCTGGAGGAGCCGGTCACGGTGGGTCTGGACGGCCTGCTCGGCCTCTGACTGCCGTCCGGGAGTGGCGGTTCCGGACATCACGGCCGGCGGCTGTCGGGTCGATCCAGTACACGGCGCCGCGCGCTACCACGGCGCAGATCGCTACATCCGCTCGGCTGTGGCGAGCGCGGCGTCGGCCACGAGCTGTTGGGCGAAGGTAGTAGTCGTCTGCGCCGAGTGGCGGCGGAGCTGATCGGTCACCCACCTCGAGAACGGAACGCCGAGGCTGTCGATGATCGGCACAACGCCGTCAGGCACGCTGATCGTCTTGTCCGGCACGTACGTAATCTGTCATGCAGCCGGGAGCCGGACCGGGCGAGCGGCAGGAGTGGTGGTAGTTTCCTATGATTGGCCCGAGCGCCAATCGACTGGGCGGCTTTCAGGCCGGCCACCCGCGAGAGGATACGGAACTTGGCTCTGACTGCCGGCTTGACCACCGCCATGATCACCCCTTTTGCCGGCGACGGGTCGGTCGACTACGGCCGGATGGCCCGGCTGGCGGCCCACCTGGTGGAGAACGGGCACGACGGCCTGCTGGTAACCGGAACCACCGGCGAGTCGCCCACCTTGACCGATGCGGAGAAGCTGGCCCTGTACTCGACCGTGCTGGAGGCTGTCGGAGGCAGGGCGGTGGTGATCGCCGGAACCGGTACCTACGACACCCGGCACTCGGTCGAGATGTCCAAGAAGGCGGCCGATGTCGGGGTCGACGGCCTGATGGCGGTTACCCCCTACTACTCGAGGCCCAGCCAGGCAGGTCTTCTGGCCCACTTCCTCGCCATCGCCGACGCCACCGATCTTCCGGTCATGATTTACAACATCCCCAGCCGCACCGCCCGGTTGATCGAGGCGGAGACCCTCGCCGAGATGGCGCAGCATCCCAACATCGCCGCTACCAAGGACGCGGTGGGCGACCTCGAGTACACGAAGGCCAGCATGGAGCTGCTGCCGGATGATTTCATGGTGCTCTCGGGGGATGACTCGGCCACCCTGCCGATGATGGAGTTGGGTGGTCAGGGCGTGGTCTCGGTGGCAGGCCACCTGGCCGGCCGGCAGATCAAGCGGATGGTCGAGGCCCACCGGGCGGGTGACGCCCCCGAGGCGTGGCGCCTCCACGACGGGCTGATGCCCCTGTTCGACGCCTGTTTCGTCGAGCCCAACCCGATGCCCACCAAAGCTGGGCTGAACGCCCTCTGGGAGCCGGTCGGGGATCCGAGGCTGCCGCTGGTCCCGGCGTCACCCGAGACCCGTGACATGGTGGTTGCCGCAGTAGGCCGAGCGCAGAGGTTGTGAGCGTCCGGGTCACGTTCCTGGGGGGTCTGGGCGAGATTGGCCGCAACTGCGCCGCGGTCGAGATCGACGGTCAGATCGCGCTGGTCGACTGCGGCCTGATGTTTCCCGAAGAGCACATGCGGGGCGTGGATCTCGTCCTCCCGGACTGGAGGTGGCTGGTCGAGCGCCGGGAGGACGTCCGCTGCGTGGTGCTGACCCACGGCCACGAGGACCATATGGGCGGCCTCGGCTACTTCCTCTCGGAGCTGCCGGTCCCGGTCTTCGGCACCGAGCTGTCCCTGGCCATCGCGGCCGGGCGGGTGGACGAGATGGGAGTGGAGAAGGATTTCCGCCCCACCCCGGACGGCCAATGGGTCACCGACGGGCCGTTCAGGTTCCAGTTGATCCCGGTTTCCCACTCGGTGCCCCAGGGGAGCGGGGTGGTGTTCGATACGCCCGAGGGTCTCGTCCTCCACACCGGAGACTTCAAGCTGGACCCGACGCCGATCGACGGGCGCCGCGCCGACCTTCCCACCTTCGGGCGGTTCGGGAATCAGGGTATTCGTCTCCTGCTGTCGGACTCCACCAACGCCGAGAGGGCCGGATTCGTGCCCTCCGAGAAGTCCCTCGAGTCCCCCATCCTCTCCATCGTCGAGCAGGCCCCGGGACGGGTCATCAGCACCTGTTTCTCCAGCCACCTGCATCGGGTTCAGCAACTGTCGGATGCCGGCCTGTCCGCCGGTCGCTACCTGAGCTTCATCGGCAGGTCCATGGAGCGCAACGTCACGATCGGGAGGGATCTGGGCGTTCTCCACATCTCCGAGGATCGGGTGATCGGGATCAGCGAGGCGATGGACCTGCCGGCCGATGAGGTGATGATCATCACCACCGGTTCGCAGGGGGAGCCCTTCGCCGCGCTGTCGCTGATGGCCGTGGGACGGCACCGCTTCGTCACCCTGAACAAGACCGACACGGTCCTCATCTCGGCGACGCCGGTGCCGGGCAACGAGACCGCCGTCTCCAGGGTCATCTCCGACATGATCCGGAGGGGCGCCAAGGTCTTTCACGGCGGGAACGCCAACGTGCACGTGTCCGGTCACGCCTCGTCCGAGGAGCTCAAGACGTTCATCAACCTGATCCGGCCCGATGCCTTCGTGCCCATTCACGGCGAATACCGCCACCTGCGCGCGCACGCCGACCTAGCCATCGACATGGGTGTCCCGGACGTGCTGGTGCTGGAGGACGGCGATGCCGTGGTCCTGGACGGCCAAACCACCCGGGTGGAACGCGGCGTGGTCGACGCGGGCTACGTGTATGTGGACGGCTCGGGAGTGGGGGACATCCAGCAGGGTCTCCTACGAGAGCGGGCCCGGCTCAGCGATGACGGGGTACTGGTGGTGGTGCTCCTCCTCGACGGGGAGGGGGAGGAGCTCGTGAGGGTCCCGCAAGTGATGAGTTACGGGCTGATGACCGAGCCCTTGCGCTTGATGGACGACGTGGCCGAGGCGGTGATGTCCGCCGCCGACCGGGATCCTGCGCGGTTCTTCCGGGATGTCGACACCGCCGTCCGCCACGCGGCGCGCCGCGTGATCAGGAACGAGATCCGCCGCAAACCGGTGGTAGTGCCGGTGATCACCTACCTCGATTAGTTGCTAGCTGCTAGTTGCTAGTTTATGTTGAACTACAATGACGACTGACTGCCTACTGCCGACTACCTACTACCGACCACCGGTCCTCGTCCGATAGCCGTCGGCATAGCCTCAGGTTGGTGTAGTCTGGTCGGCTACATGGCCAAGGCGACATCCACCCGTGGGGACACGGGGCGGAGACGGGTGTCACAGGTACATGCGAATCGCAAGAAGACGGAGCCGCGCGGGTCGCGCTCCGCACCGCGCGGGGGCGCCGCCCCCCGCCGGGCATCCGTGTCCAAGTCGGGCAAGCCTCAAACGTCCGGCCGGTCCAAGCGGGCTGCTCAGGGCCGGCGCGCCGAGCCCCGCGAGTCGATCTTCTCCCTGCTCTACGAGCGCCTCCGCTTCGGGATCGGACGCCAGGCCCACCACCTGATCGGCCTCGGGCTGGCCCTGGCCGGCGTGGTGGTGGCCCTCGCCTTCTTCCAGGCCGCCGGTCCGCTGGGCCGGCACATGCTGGATGGCCTGCGCTTGTTGCTGGGCATATGGGTTTACCTGTCGCCGTTGGTCCTCGTGGGGCTGGGAGGCACTCTCCTGCTCGGCCGTTCTGCCGATGGCCACCGCAGGATCCTCTTCGGGGTGCTCGTCTGGCTGGTGGGGTCGGTGGGGCTGTTCCACCTCATGACCGGCAATCCGGCCCTGGCCGGCGGGACCGAAGGCGTGAAGCAGTCGGGAGGGGTAGTCGGGTCGCTGATTGCCTTCCCGCTGGAGCGGACGCTCGGGTTCTGGGGTGCGTTCGTGGTGCTCGTGACGGCGCTGTCCGGGGGTGTCATGATCACCATGCGGGCCTCCATCGTCGAGGTCCTGGTGGCGGCGGGTGAGCTGAGCGTCTACACCGTGAGGGTGGTTCGAGCACGGCTGGGCGCCGCTTGTCGGCGTGTTGCGGGCATCGCCGGCGGGCGGGACGAACGCCGCGGAGCCCAGCCCTACGAGGTGTCGAGACCCCGGCGGCCGCACCGTCCGCCGCAGCGCGCTCCCGTGGACGTCCCCGGGTCGGAAGAGGCCGTCAAGGTTCCCAAGCGTCCCGATCAGCGCACCTCGAAGGCCGGTAAGGCGAAGGCAGCCGGGCAGCGCAAAGCATCGAAGAAGCCGGCCCCGGCCGCGACTCCTTCGGATACGGACGGGTACCGGTTGCCTCCTCTCAAGCTGCTGGACACCCCCAGAGCCGAGCAGCAGAGCGGGAGGATGGTCCAGGAGACCGCCCGCCAGCTCGAAGCCACGCTCAACGACCACGAGGTCAACGCCCGGCTCACGAACGTGGTGTCGGGGCCGACCGTGACCCGCTACGAGATCGAGCTCGCCGCCGGGGTAAAGGTCGCTCGGGTCACCAACCTGGCCGGCGACATCGCCTACGCGCTCGCGACCCCTGACGTGCGGCTCCTGGCGCCCATTCCGGGCCGTTCGGCGATCGGGGTGGAGGTTCCCAACAAGCGCCGCCGCCTGGTCACGCTCGGCCATGTGCTGAGCTCGGAGGAGTCGGCCGCCAACCACCATCCGCTGGCGGTCGGTCTGGGGGAGGACATCTCAGGGCGTCCCGTCATGGTCAACCTGGCCGAGTTGCCCCATCTGCTCATCGCCGGCGCGACCGGCGCCGGCAAGTCCTCGTGTATCAACTCGATCGTGACGTCCATCCTGATGAGGGCCAGGCCGGAGGATGTCCGGTTGATCATGGTCGACCCCAAGCGGGTGGAACTCGGCCAGTACAACGGGGTCCCCCACCTGCTCACCCGGGTGATAACCAAGCCGAAGAAGGCCTTGGAGGCCCTGCAGTGGGCGGTCGGAGAGATGGACCGGCGCTACGAGTTGCTTGCTGACAGCGGGGTACGGGACATCACGGGCTATCGGGAGAAGTACGACGCGGGAGGCCTGGATCCGGCCAAGTTCGATCGCTTCCCGTACTTGGTGGTGATCGTCGACGAACTCAACGACCTGATGATGGTGGCGGGGCGCGATGTCGAGTCGGCCATTGTCCGCATCGCGCAGATGGCCCGGGCGGTCGGGATCCACCTGGTGATCGCCACCCAGCGGCCCTCGGTCAACGTGATCACCGGCGTGATCAAGGCCAACATCCCGAGCCGGTTCGCGTTCTCCGTGGCCTCTCAGGCCGACTCCCGGGTGATCATCGACGTGGTGGGCGCCGAGAAGCTGGTCGGGGTGGGGGACATGCTGGTCATCACCGCCCGCGAACCGCGCCCGCAGCGGGTGCAGGGAGCGTGGGTGAGCGAGGGTGAGGTTGCGGCCGTGGTCAAGTGGGTGCGGGACCAGAAGGCGGTCGAGTACCGGAAGATCGAGGAGGAAATCCGCCAATCCCGGAGCCAGGAGGCCGCCGCGGAGGACGAGGGCGAGGATGCCGACCTGATCCGGCAGGCCACCGAACTCGTGGTGCGCTCGCAGCTGGGGTCCACCTCGATGTTGCAACGAAAGCTCCGGATCGGGTTCGCCCGGGCAGGGCGGATCATGGACATCCTCGAGACCAGAGGGATCGTCGGGCCCTCCGAGGGCTCCAAGGCCCGCGAAGTGCTGGTCACCATGGAGGAACTCGAAGGGGAACGGGAAAAGGTGCCGGTCTGATCCGTCTCGCCTGCGGGTGACGGTTCCTATCAGGTGGGCTGGCGGACTACCCGGTTCGCGTACTATTGACCCGATGCCCTACGTGTTCGAGCTCCCCGATATCGGCGATGGCCTCACCGAGGCCGACATCGTCCGCTGGCACGTTCCCGTGGGCGGCCCGGTGGAGGCCGATCATGTTCTGGTCGAGGTCGAGACGGCCAAGGCGGTGGTGGAGATCCCGGCTCCCGCCGGTGGGACGGTCCTACACCACGGCGCCCGGGAAGGGGAAACCCTGGCGGTGGGGGCGGTCCTGGCGGTCATCGGCCGAGCCGGGGAGGCCTGGCCGGATGGGGATCAGCCCGGTGACGCCGAGACCGTTTCACGGCGGTCCACCGGCCCGGCCGGCGGCGGTCCGGGTGGCGGGCGGCCGGCGGGGGACGCCTCCGTCAAAGCATTGCCCGTGGTGCGGCGGCTGGCCCGGGAGCACGGCATCGACCTGTCCTCCGTCCGGGGGACCGGGCCGGGCGGGAGGATCACCAGGGACGATGTGATGGCGGCCGTAGAAGGCGCGCCCCCGGAGGATGCCCCGGCGCCGGCCGCGGGTGAGCGGGTCCGCCTCTCGATGCTGCGCCGCACCATCGCCGCCAACATGACGGCTTCATGGCTCGAGATCCCCCACGTAACGGTCTTCCACGACATCGATGCCACCCGCCTCCTGGCGGCCCGGCAGGCGCTGGCGGCCCGCCATGGGCGGAGCATCCCGATGGAGGCCCTGGTGGTAAGGGCCCTCGTACCGGCTCTGAACGAGTTCCGGGCCTTCAACGCAACCCTGGAGGGTGATGAGCTGGTGCTCCATCCCTCCCTGGATGTGGGGATCGCCGTGGATACCGATGAAGGCCTGCTGGTGCCGGTGGTCCGCGAGGCGGAGAAGCTGGGTGTCATGGATCTGGCGGCGACCATCGCCGACCTCGGTGTGAGGGGCAAGGCCCGGTCGCTCCGTCCGGGCGACCTGACCGGCGCCACCTTCACCCTTTCCAACATCGGAGCTCTGGGAGGGGCCAGGGGCACTCCCATCATTCCCAAGGGCACCACCGCCATCCTCGTCATAGGTCGGGCCGCCGACACCCCGGTGGTCCGGGACGGCGCCGTGACGGTGGCGCCCGTGATGCCGCTGTCGCTGGGCTTCGACCACCGGGTGATCGACGGAGGACTCGGGCAGCGCTTCCTCAACAGGCTGGTCGAGAACCTGGAGGAACCGGCCCCGTTCCTGGCCTACTAGTCCTTGCGCAGCCCGGATGTGAGCGAGACCGTTGCCGATCCGGCGGTGGTGGACCGCCGCCACCGGTCACTGCCGGCCGTTCGCGAGGCCGAGCTGCCGAGCCGGGTCATGACGATCTCGGGATGCGAGGGGCGGATCGAAGCCCGGACCCTATCGAAGGACATGTCCGGGCCGGCAACCCGTCTCGTCATGCTGAGCCGGGGATGGGGGTCGGGCGTGGTAGGGGCGTTCACCGCCGATGTCGAGCTGTTCGTCATACGCGGCGACCTGATGGTGGCGGGAGAGCGGGTGGGCCAGTACGACTACGCAGCTGTCCGATCGGGCGAGGTGATCCCCGGGATCCGGGCCCTCTCACCCACCCTGGCGCTGCTGATGACCTCGGCGCCGGTCCGGTACGACAGCTCGGCCGGCGGGATGCTGTCCAAGCCCCTGATCGGGTCGGCGAGCGGGTCTCCGTGGACGCCGGTCAGCGAGCTCCCGGGCCGGTTCATCCGCCCACTCGCCGATGGTCCCCACGGGCAGGTGTGGCTGGCAGGGGCCCGTTCCTGGTCCAACGAGGACGGTCCGTGGCACTCCCACGCCGGCGCGGAGGAGGTCTTCGTACTGGACGGGGAGTTCACCATGGCCGAGCGCCTACCCGGCCATGACGTCGGCGAGATCCACGATTGGGAGGCGGGGACGTACACCTACCGGCTGCCGGGGCAGCTGCACGCCGGTCCGGGTTCGGGCTCATCGGAGCTGGCCCTCGCCTTCCACCGCGTGCAGGGCGAAAGAACCATCCGCTGGGAAATGCCGGATCGCAACGAGGACGAAACCGGCCACTCTTCCGGCCCGCGCCCGTTCTAGTTTGTAGTCTGTAGTTTCTAGTCGATAGTCTTTATCAGCTACTATCAACTAGCACAGACCCATAGCCTCCCGGGCCGCCATCACGATCTCGTCGGGTCCCGGCACGACCGCCCGCTCCAGCGGGGGGCTGAACGGGATGGGCGCATGGGCGGCGCCCACCCGCACCGGGGCGGCTCGCAGCCGGTCGAAGGCTTCGGCGGTGATGGTGGCCGCCAACTCGGCGCCGAACCCGCCGAACTCCCAAGCCTCGTGCGCCACCACCACCCGACCTGTCCTGAACACCGAGGACAGCACGGCGTCGAGGTCGAGCGGGACCAGCGACCTGAGGTCGATCAGCTCCGCCTCGATGCCCGTCTCGGCCAGCCGGGAGCAGGCCTTCTCGGCGTGGAGGGTCATCACCGAGTAGGTGACGATGGTCAGGTCCGCGCCCCGGCGGCGAACCGCGGCAGAGCCGAGCGGGACCACATGATCCCCGGCCGGGACCGGTCCCCGCTTGGCCGTGATCCGCTTGTTCTCCAGGTAGACCACCGGGTCGTCATCCGCGATGGCCGCCCGAAGCAGGCCCCTGGCGTCGGCCGGGTTGGACGGGGCCACCACCTTCAGGCCGGGCAAGTGGGTGAACAGGCCTTCGAGGCTGGATGAGTGCTGGCCGGCCGATGAGCGGAGAACCCCGTCAGAGGCCCGGAGCACCAGCGGGACCGACACCTGCCCGCCGAACATGTAGCGGAACTTGGCCGCCTGGTTGACGATCTCGTCCATGGCCCCGAGCGTGAACTCGACGAAACTCATCGAGGCGACCGGGCGCAGTCCGGTCACCGCCGCCCCGACGCCGACCGCCATGATGATGGCCTCCGAAATGGGCATGTCGATGACCCGGTCGGGTCCGAACTCGTCCAGCAGGCCCCGGAACTGCCCGAAGTTGCCGCCCCAACTGATGTCCTCTCCGAGCACCACGACGCGGTCGTCCTCTCGCATGGCGGACCTCATGGCGTCCACGGTCGCCTGGCCGAAGCTCATCCTTCGCGTTGTCCTGTCCGTCCGAGCCATCAGCAGACCCGGGTGAACACGTTCTCGAGGGCGGTGCCGCCCTCCGGATACGGGCTCTCCTCGGCGAAGCGCACCGCGGCGGACACTTCCTCCCCGGTTTCCGCCCACACCTCCTCCCGGAGTCCGGCGGTCAGGAGCCCCTCATCGGTGAGCGTTCGTTCCCAGCGGAGGATCGGGTCCGCCCGGCGCCGCGCCTCCACCTCGGCGGACTCCCGGTAGACCTCGGCATCGCCCACGTAGTGGCCGCCGAACCGGTAGGTCTCCATGTTCAGCAGGGTCGGCCCGCCTCCCGCACGCGCCCGTGCCACCGCCTCGAGCGTCTCCCGGTAGGTCGCCGCGGGGTCGTTGCCGTCCGCCGTGATGCCGGGGATCCCGTACCCGGAGGCCCGGACCGAGAGATCGTCAACCGATGTGGTGCGGAGCCGGGAGGTGAACTGGGCGTACTGGTTGTTCTCGCACACGAACACCACCCCCAGGCGGTGGGTGGCGGCGAAGTTGAGCGCCTCGTGGAAGGTTCCCTTGTTGATGCCTCCGTCCCCGAAGAAACCCACCGCCACCTGGCGGGTGCCCCGGTAGCGGGCGGAGAGGGCGGCCCCCGCGGCGATGCCGAGCCCGCCGGCCACGATCCCGTTGGCCCCCAGCATCCCCACCGAGAAGTCGGCCACGTGCATCGAACCGCCCCGGCCGCGGCAGGCCCCGGTCGCCTTCCCGTACAGCTCCGCCATGACCGGGCCGAGCTCCATGCCCTTCGCTATGGCGTGGCCGTGGCCGCGGTGGGTGGAGGTGATGTAGTCGTCACGGTTCAGGGCGGCGCACACGCCCGCGGCGATGGCCTCTTGGCCGATGTAGGTGTGGACGAAGCCGGGTAGCTCGCCCGCCTTGAACAACTCCTCGACCCGGGACTCGAACAGCCGGATCCGCACCATGGTCCGGTGGATGCCGAGGGCCAGGCCGGGTGACATGGTCTGAGCGAGGCTCATTGGGCGGTGTACCCCCCGTCGACGGTGATGACCTGGCCGGTGATCATCGCCGCGGCATCACCCGCGAGGAACACCACCGGGCCGGCGACATCGGCCGGGGTTCCCAGCCTCCCCAGAGGGGTGCGGGTCAGGAAGAACTCCTTCAGGTGCGGCTCCACCTCCCATTGCCTCCGCACGAGGGCGGTTCCTATGTGCCCGGGGGCAATCGCATTGACCCGGACGCCCGAGGGCGCCCACTCGACCGCGAGGGTCCTGGTCATCTGGACCACCCCGCCCTTGCCGGCCTGGTACCCGACGCTGCCGGGGAAGCCCACCAGCCCACCGATCGAGGCGATGTTGATGATCGAGCCGTGGCCCTGTTCGATCATGCGGCGGCCCACCGCCTGGCACGTGTAGAGGCTGCCCTTGACGTTGACGTCAAGGACCCGCTCCAGCAGTTCGGGTGGATAGTCGGCCGCAGCGCCGCGGCCCCCGATGCCGGCGCTGTTGACCAGCACGTCGATGGCGCCCAGGCGGGTGCTGATGTCCTCCACCGCCGCCTCGACCGCCTCCCGGTCGGAGACGTCCAGGGTGACGGCGGTACCCCCGACGGCGCTCGCCACCCGGCGGTTGGCCTCCGTTACGATGTCTGCGCCCACCACTTCGGCGCCGGCTGCGTGGAGCGCCAGGGCGATCGCCTCGCCCAGGCCGCCGGCCGATCCCGTGACCAGCGCCATCCGGCCGTCGAGACGGAATCCGGGCAGGGTCACGGGTCGATGTAGGCGAGGGTCGCCCCCACCGGGATCTCGTCATCGGAAGCGGCCGCCAGGATCTCGATGGCGCCGGCAGCCGGAGACTCCAGCGCGACCTCGGCCTTCTCGGTCTCCACGATGACCACCTCCTGGCCCTCAACCACGGTGGCACCGGGGTCGACCAGCCATTCGATCACCACCACCTCTTCCACCACACCCATCTGCGGCACGGTCAGGGGTACTCGACGGGCAGGGTAGGGCGTGCTCATCGGGGTGGAGACCTCCGGTGTCCTGGTTCTGGTCGGGCCGATTCTGCCAGGTTGGGGCCACCCTCAGGCGCCATGGCCGACCGCCTCCTCCTCAAGGACGCGAGCGCGGAACCGCCACAGCAACATCATCGTCATGGCCGCCACGAAGTTGAGGGTCACAGCCGCCCAGGGCAGGTCATAGGTCCCGAACGTGTCCACGCCCCAACCGAATACCACCGGCCCGATGGTCAGACCCACGGCGAACCCGAGCACGATCGACGCGGTGCTCTGTCCGGTCTGCTTGGGCTCCGACAGCATGATGGCGGCCATCATGCCGACCGACATCCACGAGCCGGTGCCCATCCCCACCAGCACCGCCCCCACCCAGATCAGGAAGGGCAGGGTATAGCCGGCCACCCAGGTGGCGACCAAGGCACCCGCGGACAGGGCGCCGATCGCCAGCAGCGGGACCGAGGGATGTCCGGCTCGCTCTGCGATCCTTCCCCATAGCACCCGCCACAACGCGCCGGACGCGCCCGATACGGCGATGACCGTACCCGCCAGGGCCACACCCATGCCGAGGTTCTCCTGGGCGTAGAGCGGAACGAAGGCCGAGTAGGTGCCCACGCCGATCCCCATGGTGACTCCGTAGGCCGAGAGCCACCGAACCGCACCGGGGAGGCGCACGCGCCGTTCCCCGGCGCTGCGCGCCGGAGTCCAGGCGGCGGGTCCGGCGGGCACGATGGCGAGGGTGAATGCGATGCCCACCAGCGCCACCAGAGAGGCGAGTACCAGCGCCATCCGCCATCCGAGGCGGGCCGCAGTCACCGGCAGGGCCAGGCCGGTGGCCAGGATCCCGATCTGCACCCCGGACTGCTTGATTCCGGTTATCCACCCGCGGGACCCGGCAGGAACGTTCTCGACGATGATGTTGTTGGTCGCCGAGTTGGCCCCGGCGGCCGGGATTCCGGCTATCGCAGCGAACATCATCAGGGACCAGAAACCCCAGGAGAAAGCCATCGTCAGCAGCCCCAGGAACACGAACAGCAGCATCAGGATCTGGGTGTAGCGGCCGCTCAGGCGGTCGGCCAGCACCCCGAGCGGGATGCTGGTGATCATGATCGCGAAGGCGTGGAAGGTGGCGACCGCTCCGATCTCGGTCCGGGTCAGGCCCAGGTCATCGATGAAGAAACGGGACAGTATCCCGATGATCGGCCCGGGCGTCATCGATAGGGCCATCGCACCGGCGAGTACGGCCGAGAGCCCCACGAGGCCAACCCTCCGGGGTGCTTCGGGGCTCGGGCCGAGACGGTGGTCGATGTCGGAGTGCTCCCTCGGTGGCTGCCGCAGGAGGGTACTCACCCGCCGGGCACGGGATCGCCCGCGCCGGATGGCGTCAAGCCGTCCTCGACACGTAGCCGACCAGCTACCGGTCCGTGCCGACCCTCAGCCCGGACACGGCGCCGTCGGGCGCCACCCCCAGCCCGGGCGCATCGCTCAGGAGCAGGCTCCCCTCGACCAGCCGGGGGAAGGGTTGGGCCAGGCCCTCGCGGAGCGGGTTGGGGTTGGAATCGACTTCGAGCAGGCCGTCGCCACCCGCCGCCGCCAGCAGGTGAGCGGAGGCCACGACCCCGATTCCCGCCCCGAGGTGGTGGGGGCAGTAGCGGCGACCGGCTGCCAGGATCCGCCTGGCGACCGGCAGGCATCCCGAGATGCCGCCCCACTTGGTCACGTCCGGCTGGATGACGGCCAGCGCTCCGGCCTCGATGGCCCGGGCGAAGGCCGCCTCACCGTGCAGGTTCTCACCGCCCGCCAGGGGGGTGGGAGAATCGGCGGCGAGGGTCCTCCAGTCGGCTTCGGCCCGGTCGGCCGGGATGGGTTCCTCCAACCAGGCCGGTGCGTAGGGTGCGAGCGAGCGGATCATCGACCTGGCCTCGCCGGGGGACCACGCCTGGTTGGCGTCCACGGCGATGGTGGCTTCCCGGCCCAGTTCGCGCCGCATCCGGTCGAGGTTGGCGAGGTCGCGCCGCCTCCCGAAGCCGACCTTCAGCTTGAAGGCGCGGTGGCCCCGCTCCCGGGCCGCGGCGGCCTGGCCTGCCGGATCCTCCGGCCCGATCCCGCTGGCATAGGCCGGGACCTGTCCGCTCCCCGAACCGCCGAGGAGCCGCCAGAGCGGCAGGCGGGCCTGCCGGGCCGCCATGTCCCAAAGCGCTATGTCGATGCCGGCGATGCATTGGCTGAAGGGCCCCGGCTCGCCGGCCTGGATGCCCACCAGCCTGAACCGTTCCGATAGGTGATGGAACACGGCCTCGGGCCCGGGCCACGGCCTGCCGACGACGGCCGGAGCGAGCACCCGGGCGATCAGGTCGGCCCGGTAGCCGGCGGCGGGCTCCGGGAAGTTGCACCACACCTCCCCGTATCCGTGGACACCGTCGGTGGATCGGGCGGTCACTACGACCGCCGGGCGGTCCGCCATCTCCCCGAAGGAGGTCCGCACCGGACGGGTGACGGGGGCGCGGTAGACGTCGACGGTCAGCGACTCGATCGCGAACGGGTCGACGGCAGGGAAGCCGGGGTCGTCGCGGGTGGTGCCGGTGGGACTCATGGGCACGAGTATGGTTACCGCCGTCGGCAAAGGCCAGGAAGGTCGATGGGTTCCAGCACTGATTCGAGCGGAACGCCCAGGGGCGGAGGGCAGGAGGCACAAGAATACCCGGAGCCGGGCTTCGAGGGTGTGATCGGACCCGACTTCCGGGAGTCGGTTCCGTGGTGGCCGCCGATGGCGAACGATGCCCGTGGCAAGCCGGACGTGGTGCTGGTGGTGCTCGACGATGTGGGCTTCGCCGGCCTCGGATGTTACGGGGCCGAGGTGGAGACCCCGGTGATCGATGCGCTGGCGGAGCGGGGCTTGCGCTTCAACGACTTCAACGTCACCCCCCTGTGCTCACCGACCCGCGCCTGCGTGCTCACCGGGCGCAACCATCACAGCGTCGGGATGGCCTACCTGTCGAATGTCGACTCGGGATTCCCCGGACACCGGGGTCGGGTTACGAAGTCGGCCGGGACCATCGCCGAGGTGTTGCAGGGCGCCGGGTACGCCACCATGGCGATCGGGAAGTGGCACCTGGCGCCGCTGGAGGAGACCACCGCGGCCGGTCCCTACGACGAGTGGCCGCTCGGTCGGGGGTTCGGCCGGTACTACGGGTTCCTAGACGCCCTGACCGACCATTTCTACCCGGACGTGGTCGAGGACAACCACCGGGTCGAGCCGCCGGGCAGGCCCGAGGACGGCTACCACCTGACCGAGGACCTGGTGGACCACGCCATCTCCTACGTCCGCGACCAGGTCTCGGTCAAGCCCGAGCAGCCGTTCTTCCTCTACGTGGCCTTCGGGACGGCGCACTGTCCCCACCAGGCGCCACAGGAGTACCTGGACAAGTACCGAGGGCGCTACGACGAGGGCTGGGACGTGATCCGCCAGCGCCGGTTCGCCCGCCAGAAGGAGCTCGGGATCGTGCCCGAGGACGCCGCTCTCGCGCCGCTCAACCCCGGGGTGGAGGAGTGGGACAACCTGAGTCCCGACCAGCAGAACCTCTTCGCCCGGTTCCAGGAGGCCTACGCGGCCATGCTGGACCACACCGACGCCCAGATGGGACGGTTGTTCGACTTCCTCGACTCGATCGGGCGGCTCGACAACACGATCGTGGTGGTCCTCTCCGACAACGGCGCCAGCCAGGAGGGCGGGCCGGACGGCGGTGCCGACATCGTGACCTACGAGGAGGACCGCTTCTGCACCGTCGAGTTCAACATGGAGCGGTTCGACACCATCGGCGGGCCGCATTCCCAGACCAACATTCCCTGGGGATGGGCGCAGGCCGCCAACACGCCGCTCCGCTGGTACAAGCAGAACACCTACGCGGGCGGGGTGCGGACGCCGCTGATCGTCTCCTGGCCGGAAGGGGTGGCCGACAACGGCGGGGTGCGCACGAGGTTCGTCCACGCCATCGACATCGCCCCCACCATCCTGGATCTCGTGGACGTGGCGCCGAAGGCCTCCTACGGGGGAGTGGACCAGATGCCCTACCACGGCGCCAGCATCCGTGACGTGCTGGACGATCGCGCCGCCCCCGCTCCGCGCGACCGGCAGTACTTCGAGATGATCGGCCACCGCGCCATGTGGCACGACGGCTGGAAGGCGCTCACCCGGCACCGGCGGAACGAGCCGTTCGAGGACGATCCGTGGGAGCTGTACCACATCGACTCCGACTTCTCCGAGTGCAAGGATGTGGCTGGGGAGCACCCCGAGAAGCTGGCCGACCTGGTGGGGCAGTGGTCCGAGGAGGCGGCCCGATACTCGGTGTTCCCCTTGGACGACCGCTACCTGGCGGTGCGGGCCTCCACCTTCACGCCCCCGGGGACCCCGAGGGCGAGAGACACGTTCTCCTACCTGGGGGGTTCGAGCCGGGTGCCCGGCGCCGCCACCCCCCTGGTGTTCAACCGGGACTTCAGGATCACGGCCCGGGTCGCTCCGCTGGACGCCGCCGAAGAGGGGGTGCTGGTGGCGGTGGGCGACGTGAGCGGCGGCTACGTCCTTTACCTGGCCGCCGGGCATCTCGTGTTCGAGTACTGCTATCTGGGTGATCGCCAGACGCTCACCTCGTCCGGCCCGGTGCCATCAGGCGCGACCGAGCTGTCCTTCGGGTTCGAGAGGACCGGGGACTACCGGGGCATAGGTCGTCTGGAGGCCGACGGCCGGACTCTCGGTGAGATGGAGATGGTCTCCATGGCCCGCGGGATGATCTCTTGGGGGTCTCTCAGCGTGGGAGCCGACACGCTGTCCCCGGTGAGCCGTTCGTACGAGCCGGAGTTCCCGTTCACGGGCCACCTGGAGCGGGTCGACTTCGACCTCGGCTGAGCCCGGATCGAGAGAACCGC
The DNA here is from genome assembly GCA_028820935.1 of bacterium. Lineage (NCBI taxonomy): Bacteria > bacterium. The sequence continues at coordinate 40,934 of JAPPHZ010000021.1, forward strand.
TTCTTGTCGGGGGAGGCCGCGGCCTACTCCGACCTGTGGGGACCTCTTCGCTCGCGCAGTAAAATCGTCGGATGGCCATGCCACCTACCGTTGCGACGCCATGGTGCCAGCCGGGATTCTGGGCCGGCATCCGGCCGCGAGTGTGGTCGGCTGTCGGGTTGTCTCCGGTCGCGTACGCGGACGAGGCCTTCTACGCGGACGAGCAGGCCCGGCTGTTCGGCCGGGCGTGGACCGGCGTGGCTCTTGCCAGCGAGTTGTCCAGGCCGGGACGGCTTCTCGTGCGGTCGGTCGCCGGGAAGTCCGTGCTGCTGACCCGGTCCGGGGATCGGTTGCGCGGTTTCCTGAACACCTGCCGTCACCGGGGGACCGAGCTGGCCGATGCCGACTGCGACATCGCGGGGGTCATCAGGTGCCCGTACCACCGCTGGAGCTACTCGACCGAAGGCCGGCTGGTGGCGGCGCCGCTCTTCGAGGCGTCACCCCCGTCGGATTTCGACCCCGCCGACTGGCGTCTCGTGCCCGTGCGGGTGGACACGTGGGGTCCCATCGTCTTCGTCTGCCTTGACGAGGAGACGCCATCCCTTGATGTGTGGCTCGGTGACCTGCCGGAGCGGTTGGCCGGCTACCGATTGGAGGAGTGGGAGCTCGCCGACTTCGACGGAGCGACCGCCACGTTCGATGTCGGGGCCAACTGGAAACTTCTCGTGGAGAACTTCGCGGAGTACTACCACCTGCCGTGGGTTCATCCGAAGCTGGCCAAGGTGTCACGCGTCAAGGACCACTACCGCTACCAGGGTCCCGGGATGTACTGCGGGCAGACCACCACGCCGGTCTCGAGCGACCAGCACGAAGACTGGGTGATACTGCCATCCGCCACCGGTTTGGGCGCATCCGACGCCGCCAGCGGTAGGTTCGTCGCCGTGTTCCCCAACGTCCTGCTGGCCGTGCTGCCGAACCACGTGTTCCTCATCCTGCTCGAGCCGGCCGGCGTGGGGCGGACCATCGAGCACTGCACCTTCCTGTTCCCGCCGGGCGCCGTGCCGTCGCCCGAGGACGAGCTGGGGCGGCAACGGTTTGCCGAAGCGTTCGAGACCACCCGGCGATTCTGGGTTGACGTGAACGATGAGGACATCGACATCTGCGAACGGGTCCAGCGGGGCGTTTCCCGGGCCGGCGCGCCGCCGGGTCCCATGGCGCCTCGCTTCGAGGAACCCCTGAACCGCTTCCACAACATGACGGCCGATCTCATGACCCGCGAGTCGGTGGCGGATCTGGTGGTACCGGGCGGGGACCGGCCGGGCGACGTCGATCTCTACGGCACCAAGCCGAATCCCATGCCGCCCCCCATCGAGGTCGAGGCCGCACGGAAGTCCCGCCCCAGCGCGTAGGCGGCTCCCCTCGAAGCGGGGCATCCGACTCCCGCTAGCCGCGCGCTCCGATCTCCTAGGCTGGGGTTATAGCGACTTGACAGCCCCATCTTCCGGCCGGTGTGCTGGGAAGATGAACAATCAGGGTTGAGGCGCGGCAAGTACGAGGAACGAAGGGTGTCATGGAGTCCACGCAGGAGAGTCGACTGTCCGGGCTGTCACTTGTGGCGGGCGTGGTCTTGGTGGGTGTCGGTACTTTCTTCCTTCCAAGGGGGACAGGTTCGAGAATCGACTACGTCCGCCTCGTGACGTTCAGGGCCGAAAACGCTGAACTCACCCATGCGATGTCGCTGCTGACCATCCTCGGCGTCCTGCTGTGGGTCGCCGGATTGGTCACCCTGTCACGAAGTATCGTCGCCGGTCATGGCACGACTGACGCCATGGTGCGTATCAGCATCGCCATCCTGCTCGTCTCCGCGGTCATGCATCTGGCGGTGAACGGCATCCAGCACATGATCGTCCACTTCATCAACCACGGTGTCGGGGAGGGCGTAGGAGCGGACCAGACCGACGGACTGACTGCTATGGCCGTCACCCTGCAAGGAGTAAGGGCCGGGCTGTTCATGATCAAGGAACTCTGCGAGACGGTCGGATTCCTGGTCCTCGGCCTGGCGACATGGCGCAGGGTGCCCGCCGGCCTGCCCAGGATCGCCGCCGCGGCGGTGGTGGTCGCGTCTGTCGCCGAAGTGGTGGCGCTGGTGATCATCGAACACGCACACGACTTGACCGACAACATGCTGCCCATCCTCGTGGTAGGCGGCGGCATCACTTCCATCTGGCAGGTCCTGATCGGCGTCGGCCTTTGGAGGGGATCGCACAAGATGATCGCGGCGTAGCCTCTGGACCTGAGGCGAGTTAGATGCGGTCCGAACTGTCGCCAAGAGTCCCGCCCATGGTCTCGAGTGTGACCGGTCCCACCCGATCTGTTATTGCCGGATCGGCCCGCGAAGGCGGTGGCATCCTTCTGTCCTATGACGTGCGATGTCAGGACGGATCACCGGAGGCGCCCGCATCATGAGCGACGCAGTGCTGGTGGTCGGGGTTGGCATGACCCCGTTCGTGGGGTTCCGGGCCGATGCGAGTGTCCGGGACATGGTGGTCGAGGCGGCGCGAGCGGCGCTCCTCGACGCCGGCGTCTCCGCTTCGTCCATCGATATGGGTGTTGCGGCGTACGAGAGCGACCACTTCAATCGCCAGATGAGCCTCGGTCACATCCTCCAGGACAGCATAGGGCTGGTCGGCAAGCCCACGCTCCGGGTGGAGGGTGGCGGCGCTACCGGCGCCCTAGCCATCCGCACCGCGATGATGGCGATCGCTTCGGGCACGGCCAGATCCGTGCTGGTGTTCGGCGGGGAGACCAACGGGAAGTCCGTCGACCGCGCCACCGCCACGGAGCTCCTCGCCATGTCCGCCGACTTCGAGTGGGAGACGCCGGTGTTCGGGACCTTCGCCGCTCCCTACGCGCTGATGATCACCGAGCACATGCGGCGCTATGGAACCACGGCAGAGCAGTTCGCCGAGATCGCGGTGAAGAACAGGCGCATCGCGCTGGAGAACCCCGACGCCCACAAGGGCATGTCGATCACGGTGGAGGACGTGCGCGGTTCGGCCCCTCTTGCCGATCCCTACCGCCTGTACGACGCCAGCCTGCTCAGCGACGGCGCGGCGGCTGTGCTGCTCGCCACCCGGGAGTGGGCGGAACAGCACTCGTCCACCTTCCGGGAGCGTCCTCCGGTGGCGGTCCTCGGTTCCGGGTCCTCCACCGACCATCCCCGCCTCTCCGACCGGTCCGATGAGATGTTCCCCCACTTCGCGGCCAAGCGGAGGGCGGCTCGGGACGCCTACCGGATGGCCGGCATCGATGACCCGCCGCGGGAGATCGATGTGGCCGAGGTGTACGACTCCTTCAGCGGAGCGGAGTTCCAGGCCTACGAGGACCTCGGTCTCTGCCCGGTGGGAGAGGGCGGCCTGGCGGCGGCCGAGGGCCGCTTCGACCTGGGCGGGCAGGTCTCGGTCAACACCTCGGGCGGGCTGCTGGGCAGGGGGTCGGCGGTGGGCGCCACCGGCATCGCCCAGGCGGTGGAGGTGACACGCCAGCTCAGGGGCGAGGTGTCCGGCGCCCGAGCCGTCCCGGACGCCCGGATCGGGATCACAGACACCCACGCCGGGGTCGGATCTCTGGTGGTGGTCAACGTGTTCGGGTGCACCGCATGAGCCCGTTCGAGGGATCTGTTGCAATCACCCGATTCGGGCCGGCGAAGACGCGATGCCAGAATCTGTCTCACCCCCGTTGTACGTTGACCATCGCCAAGCACCAACACTGGCCGGAAGCGTCTCGCCGATCGGTTCGGTCAGCCCGAGGGAACATCAAGCTCGATGGAGCGGAGGGCCGCATCCCGGCAGCCGGCAGGGCATGGCCGACCACGCTCCGAACAGGACAGGTGGTGGTGGGGGAGGGCCCGGTGCGGAGCGCCGTTCGGCGGAGCGATTTTCGCGTTCTCGGGTCGTTCCGGGGTGTCGGGCGGCAGGTCACGATACCCGTTCCCGGGTCCCGGCGGAGGATCCGGGCAAGGCACGGGGGGCTCGTTCGCCAGGGGAGGAGCGCCTGATGCGCGTGACCGGTGTCGAACGGGGGACCACTCCATCGGGAGACCCCTTCTCCTTGCTCCATGTCGAGATGGCCCAGCGGTACCGCCATGCGGTCGGGTCGGCCGATCCCTTCTATCGGGGTCTTGAAGAAGGGGTGCTGCGGGCCACCGTATGCCCGGAGTGCGGGTCGACCTGGTTCCCTCCCCGGCAGTTCTGCGATACCGACCTGTCCGAGGCCACCTGGTACGACCTGCCCGGCACCGGGAGGATCGTGGCCGCCACCCGTGTCCACAGCCCCCCTCCGTTCGGCGGCATCGAGGTTCCCTACATTCTCGGCTCGATCCGGCTCGACGGGGTGGCCGGGGGCATCACCCACCGGGTGATCTGTGACGAAGTACCGGTGCGGGGTACCGTGGTGGCGGTGACGTTCAGCAACAGCCAACCAGCCCATCCGCTCCTGCGGATAGCGTTCGCAGTCGAGGAGGTGACCGCGTGACCCGACCGGTCGGCATCGAGATCTTCTACTGGCTCGACAGGTGGTCGGACGACCAGTCCTCCGTGTTCTCGAAGGCCGCCGAGGCCGGCTACGAAGGGGTGGAGATCTCCCTGGTGGCAGGCCTCGACGTGGGCGTCGAGCGGATGGCGAATACCGCCCGGTCGCTGGGCCTCGACGTTCTGTGCAGCACCGGGCTGAGCCCGACCATGGACATATCCAGCCCCGATGCCTCGGTTCGAAGGGCTGGTATTGACCATCTGCGACGGTGCCTCGATGACGCCGCCCGGCTGGGCAGCCCGATCCTGGGGGGTGTCACGTACGCCACCTGGATGGGCTTTCCGGAGGGTGACCACGATGGCTACCGGGAGCGATCGGCAGCCGCCCTTCACGAGATCGCCGGCTACGCCTCCACACTCGGCATCGATGTCTGTCTGGAAGTACTCAACCGGTTCGAGACCTTCATGTTCAACACCGTGGCCGGCTGCCTGGATTTCATCGACATGGTCGATCATCCCTCCGTCAAGGTCGAGCTCGACACCTTCCACATGAACATGGAGGAGGACGACCTCGCCGGGGCCGTCCGCCTGGCGGGGAGCCGGATCGGCCACGTCCAGGTGGCCGCCAACAACCGGCGGGCGCCCCAGTACGGCCACATCGACTGGGCTTCGTTCAGCGAGGCTCTGGACGACGCCGGCTACGAGGGTTGGGTGGTCTTCGAGACCTTCCCCAACTCGAGGGTCGAGACCGGCCAGGCCACCTATGCCTGGCGGGATCTGACCGACCGTCCCGATGAGGACGCGGCGGAGGCGGCCCGCTTCATCCGGGAGAACATCGCGTGAGCGTCCGCAGCCGGCGTTTCCTCAACGACCCGGCGCGGGCGGTGGAGGAGATGCTGGAGGGATACGTCGCCGCCCATGCCGGCATCATCTCGCTCCGGGACGGCATGGTGGTCCGCGCCGTTCCCAAGGCCGAGGGCAAGGTGGGCGTGGTGATCGGCAACGGTTCCGGCCACGAGCCGGCCATGATCGGCTGGGTGGGGGAGGGGCTGTTCGACGTCAACGTGGCCGGTCCGATCTTCTCCTCGCCGGGACCGGCGGCGATCCTCCGGGGTATCGAGGCGGCCGACCGGGGCGGCGGGGTGCTGCTACTGGTCTCCAGCCATGCCGGGGACATCATGAACGCCGAGCTGGCCATCGACGAAGCGGAGGACCAGGGCATCGACGGCGTGGAGATGGTGGTCCTCTACGACGACGTGGCGTCGGCTCCCAAGGACCGGATCACGGAGCGGCGGGGCGGCGCCGGGCTCTTCTTCGTGTGGAAGATGGTGGGGGCGGCGGCCGAACGGGGCGACTCCCTGGAGGCATGCGCCGCGATCGCCCGCAAGGTCCGGGATCGCACCCGCTCGCTCTCGGCGGCGACCGGCACGGTGGTCCATCCGGTGAGCGGGCAACCCCTCGGGGACCCCGAGGACACCACCCTGTCGGTGGGCATGGGGGTTCATGGCGAGCCGGGCGACCGGCTCGGCGAGGATGTCGGGGCGGACGAGATCGCCGGGCTGATGATCGACCGGCTCCTGGATGACGCCGAACTACCGTCCGGGGCGCAGGTGGGCCTGCTGCTCAACAACGCCGGATCGCTGACGCTGATGGAACTGTCGGTCCTCTACCGGGGGGCTCGCGCCGCCCTGGAGCGGAGGGGCATCGAGTCGGTGCGGTCCTGGATGGGCTCCTACGCCACCACGCTCGATATGGCGGGGTTCGCGTTCGCCATCTGCCACATGGATGGCGAGCTGATCGATCTCTACGACCGGCCTGCCGCGGGAGCCGGGTTCACGATGGCAGGTCGGTAGCGGCCATGATCGACCGGGACCTGGCGGTGCGGCTGGTGGTCGCCGCGTCCACGCGGGTGAGCGACCACCGGGACGAACTATCGCGGCTCGACTCGGTGGCGGGCGACGGCGACCACGGGGTCAACATGGCGACCGCCCTGGCGGAGGCCGCCCGCCGGGCCGAGCAGGGCGATCACGGCACGGCCGCAGACGTGATGAGAGCCACCGGATCCGCCTTCCACGAGACCGTGGGCGGCGCCGCCGGTGCATTGTTCGGCGCCTTCTTCGGCGCTCTGGCCGGGCAGCTCTCCAAGGCGGCGGCGCCCGATGCGCCCCAGTTGGTGGCCGGTTTCGAGAAGGGCCTCGCCCGCGTGGCGCGGGTGGGCAAGGCGGAGCCTGGCCACAAGACCATGATCGACGCCCTGGCGCCGGCGGTGCGCGATGCCCGCCAGTCGTTGGACAGGGAGGATAGCCTGGAGGCGGTGGTGGCCGCGGCGGCCCGGGCCGCGCGCCGGGGCGCGACGGCGACCGCGGGCATGCGGCCCTCGGCGGGGCGGGCCCGCTTCGCCCCGGACCACAGCCTGGGAACCGAGGATCCCGGCGCCAACACGGTGGCCCTGGTCCTCGAGTCCTGGGCCCACCAGTTGAGAAGCGAGGTGAGGGTATGAGCGGAGGGCGACTCCGGGTCGGATACGTGGGCGTGGCGTTCGAGAGCTATTACGCCGACGAGCACGACCAGTACCGGCGGGCCATCACCGGCCTCAGCCGCCTCTCGGACGAGCTGGACTTCGACCTGGTGGCCATCGAACAGGGGATCGGCGATCTCGACGCCGCCCGCGCCGCTGCCGACCACCTGTCGTCCCGGCAACTCGACTTCCTGGTCCTCCAGGCGGCTGCATGCGCCTCGGGCGAACTGCTGGAGCCGCTGGCGGCGGCCGCTCCCCGGCTCGGCCTCTGGGCCACTCCCGAGCCGGTACTGGAGGGATCCATCCAGCTCCACTCGCTGGTCTCGACCAACCACTTCGCCTCAATAATCCGCCGCTACCTGCGAGACCGGGGTGTGCCCTACAAGTGGTTCCTGGGCCACATCGACGAGCCGGAGACCGAACGGCGCTTCCGCGTCACCTTCCGGGCGCTGGCGGGGATCAAGGCGATGGCCTCGGCGCGGATCGGCTGGATAGGCGGCATCTCTCCCGGCTTCTACAACATGCTGTTCGACGAGGCCGGCCTGGAGAGCCGGTTCGGCACGACGGTCGGGACCCACACCATCGACGAGGTGGTCCGGCTGGCCCGGGCCGTCGAGACCCGCCCGGCCGCCTCCGTGGTACGGATGGCCACCGACCTGGCCACCGAGGTGACCGCCCCCTCGGTCGGCATGGACCGCAACGCCCGCCTCTACCTGGCGCTCCGCCGGATGATCGAGACGGAGGGGTACGACGCCCTGGCGGTCCAGTGCTGGCCCAGCTTCCAGGAGGACTTCGACATGGCACCGTGCATGGCCTACAGCCTGCTGGGCTCGGAGGACGGTGTGGCGGTCTCGTGCGAGGGGGACGTGCCCGGAGCGGTGACGATGCTCCTGATGAACTCCATGTCGCCGAACCATGGGTCGGCCACCCTGCTGGACCTGACCACCCTCGACCTCGAAGCCGATGCCGCCCTGCTATGGCACTGCGGGGTCACGCCCCGCCACTTCGGCGCCGGCAACGGGATCCGCTGGGTCGATCACGTGACGCTGGGCCGCAAGTCGGATATCCGCTACGGGGTGTCGGGAGACCTGCTGTTCGCTCCCCAGCAGACCACCATCGCCTATGCGGGGGACGACTTCCGCGAGCTGTTCATCGCTACCGCCGAGGTGGTGGACACCGGCAAGGCCGGGTTCGACGGCACCCGCGGCTGGTTCACCCGCTTCCGGCTCAACGGGGAGCCGATCGAGTTGATGGACCTGGTCAACACCGTGATGGTCCAGGGCCGGGAGCACCACTACGCCGTGGCGCAGGGTGACCTGTCCTCGGAGCTGGCGGAAGTGGCCGCCTGGCTCGGCATGCGCACCACCCAGCCCATCCCGATGCGCGATCACCTACAGATCGAGGGCCTCAACACATGACGGCGGACATGCCAAGCCGCATCGACGAACTGATCGCCACGGGTCGGGCCAGGCCTGCGCTGCGGCGTCTCGGCGACCTACCGGTACCGGAACCGAGGAGTCCGGGCGACCCGATCCTCTCGGGGGAACTGGCGAAAACGCGCCGCACTGAGCGCTACTAGCGTCTCGTGTCGTCGGCTCGCGGAGATCTGTGTCTCGCGACCGTCGCGGGCGGCGCGGGTCTGGTACGCGCACGAGGGGGTTGAAAGTGTCACGCGCCCGTCGCATACTGCCCGGCAGCTACAAACACCGCCGGTTTCTTGCTGTTCGACGTCGAGGGAACCGGAACCGGGATCAATTCGGGAGCGGACCCGCAGGGGATGGCGGAACGCGTTCGGACCGAAGGAGGTGGTGGCTGGGGGATGGGCCCGCCGGGTTGGGGCGTGTTCCGGCGTTTTTCGCGTTCTCGTCGTCTCGGGAGTGGATCACGAACGATCGAATCAGGGCACTAGATTCCTTGCCTGTCGTTTACTTGATGAGGTGGTAGCGCACGCTATGAAGGCAGGATCATCGGCTCGTTGCGGGAGACGTGTGGTATGACGGCGTCCTCCGATATCCGGTCGGGGGAGCGCTCGGAGCGTCTGGCGCGGGTCGCTACGGAAGACGGTCTCTTCACGGTGCTGGCGATCGATCATGTGGGGTCGTTCGCCCAGACCGTGCGTCCGGACCAACCGGATGCCATGACCGCCGCCGACATCAGCGCCGCCAAGGAGCCGATCATCGCGGCGCTCGGCCCGATCAGCGGGGCGGTCCTGATCGACCCGGGCTATCTTGTGGCCATCGAGTCGACCGGTCCGGGCCGCCCGGAAGGTCTGGGCCTGATACTCGGCATCGAGGACGGGGACTACTCCGACGTGCGCACGGCCCCTCGTCTCCTCCCCGGCTGGAGCGCGGAGCGGGCGGCCGAGATGGGAGCGGACGCCGTCAAGATCTCCGTGTACTACGACCCGGACGGGGACATGTCGGCGGCGGAGCGGTTCGTTACGGATGTGGTGGGGCAATGCCGGGCGGCCGGGTTGCCGCTCTTCTGCGAACCGCTGGCGCTGTACGAGGATCCCGGGGACCGTACACGGGCCGTGCTGGAAGGGGTGAGAAGGCTAGGCCCGCTGGGCGCCGAAGTGCTGAAGCTGCAGTTCCCCGTCATGCCGGAGGCCGGCCGACGCGATCCCGAGGAGTGGGCCGAGGCCTGTGCCGAGGTCGACCGGCTGAGCCCGGTTCCCTGGGTCATCCTTTCCGAGGGCAGCGACTTCGGGCTGTTCCGCGACCAGGTGCGGGTGGCCTGCGCGGCGGGAGCGTCGGGGTTCCTGGGAGGTCGGGCCATCTGGCGTGAACTCGCCACCGGCGAGCGTGACGCGCAGCATGCCGCCGGGCGGATGACCGAACTGTGTGCCGTGGCCCGGGCCGAAGGTACGGCTTGGACGACCTCGCTGGCTCGGCGCAGCACGACCAGGTAAGGCCGGAACGGGCCATGGCAGGCAGCCGGCGTCTCTACTCCGACCTGGCCTATTTGTGGCCGCTCGTCAGCCCCCCGGAGGACTACGCCGAGGAGGCGGGCCACTGGAGGGACGCCATCCGCGCCCGGCTGGGCGGGGGGCGCCATCGCATCCTCGAACTCGGCGTGGGTGGCGGCCACAACCTGTCGCATCTCACCTCCGACTTCGAGGCCACCGGGGTCGACCTGTCCTCGGAGATGCTCGAGCACTCCCGGCGGTTGAACCCCGGCGTGGAGCATCACGTGGGCGACATGCGGACGGTGCGCTTGGGGAAGGTGTTCGACGCGGTGCTCATCCACGATGCGGTGGCCTACATGCTGACTGAGGACGACTTGAGGGCGGCCTTCGCCACCGCCCGGGCCCATCTGCGACCGGGCGGCCTGCTCCTGGTGGCGCCCGACCTGGTGGCAGAGTCCTTCGTGGAAGGGAAGGTCCTGCGCTGGGACATCCCGCCGCCATCCCGGCCCGGCGACCCCGAGGTGAAGGTGGCGGAGCGGCTGACCGACCCCGATCCGACCGACACCACTATCGAGTCCTGGATCACCTACACGATCACCGAGGGAGGCCGCCGGCGTGTGGAGACCGACCTCCACGTCACCGGCCTCTTCCCGCTGGCGACCTGGGTGTCCCTCATGGAGGAGGCCGGCTTCGAGACCGAGGTCCTTCCCCTCCCAGGCGACGGAGACGGATGTGGGGAAAACCTCTTCTCCGGCGTGCTGGACGAGTGCCCGTCGCCATAGCCAGTGGTCTGTCTGTGGAGTGGCGGTGGTGGTGTGACCGCCAGAACACTCCTGGTTGTTGCTCCGACAGACCACTAGATTGGCACCCGCGATCTCCCACCAACCAGCGAGGTACAGATGACCGTAGAAGACATCAGCACCGTCGACCAGGAGGCATCGGCCGCCAAGTGTCCGGTGTCGCCCCAGATGCCCGCCACTATGGGCTCGCTGGCTAATCACCACTGGTGGCCTGAGCAGGTGAACCTGCGGCCGTTGAACAAGAACTCGCCTCTGATCGATCCCATGGGCGACGGGTTCGACTACGCCGAGGCGTTCAACAGCCTCGACCTCGCGGCGGTCAAGGCCGACCTCGAAGAGGTGATGACCGACTCGCAGGACTGGTGGCCGGCCGACTACGGCCACTACGGGCCGCTGATCATCCGGATGGCCTGGCACAGCGCCGGCACCTACCGGACCTTCGACGGGCGGGGTGGGGGAGGATCGGGTACGCACCGCTTCGCGCCCCTCAACAGCTGGCCCGACAACGCCAACCTCGACAAAGCGCGCCGGCTGCTCTGGCCGGTCAAGCAGAAGTACGGCCGGAAGATCTCGTGGGCCGACCTGATGATCCTCGCCGGGAACGTGGCGCTGGAGTCGATGGGCTTCGAGACGTTCGGATTCGGCGGCGGCCGCGAGGACGTGTGGGAGCCCGAGGAGGACATCGACTGGGGACCCGAGACCGGCTGGCTGGACGATGAGCGCTACAGCGGCGACCGGGATCTGGCCAGCCCGCTCGGCGCGGTGCAGATGGGCTTGATATACGTGAACCCCGAAGGACCGAACGGGCGGCCCGACCCCCTGGCGGCGGCGAGGGACATCCGGGAGACCTTCAGCCGCATGGCCATGGACGACACCGAGACCGTCGCGCTGATCGCCGGCGGGCACACCTTCGGGAAGACCCACGGCGCTGCGGATGCGGGCCGGTACGTCGGCCCCGAGCCGGAAGGCGCCACCTTGGAGGAGCAGGGCCTGGGCTGGGCGAACGCGTTCGGCAGCGGGAAGGCGGGGGACTCGATCACGAGCGGGCTCGAGGGCGCCTGGACTACCACCCCGGTCACCTGGGACAGCTCCTTCTTCGAGATCCTGTTCGGCTATGACTGGGAGCTCTCGCAGAGCCCGGCGGGGGCGTGGCAGTGGATCCCCGCCAACGGGGCGGCGGCCGGGACGGTGCCGGATGCTCACGACCCGTCGGAGCGGCACGTCCCCGTGATGCTGACCACCGACCTGTCGCTCCGTATGGACCCCGTCTACGAGCCGATCTCGCGGCGCTTCCTGGAGAACCCGGACGAACTGGCCGACGCCTTCGCCAGGGCGTGGTACAAGCTCACCCATCGCGATATGGGACCCGTGGCCAGGTATCTGGGGCCGGAGGTTCCGGATGAGCAGATGATCTGGCAGGATCCGGTCCCGGCCGTCGACCACGAGCTGGTCGACGAAGCCGACATCGCCGCTCTCAAGGCGATGATCCTCGACTCCGGGCTCTCCGTCTCGCGGCTTGTGTCGACCGCGTGGGCCTCGGCGTCGACGTTCCGCGACAGCGACATGCGCGGGGGAGCGAACGGCGCGCGCATCCGGCTCGCCCCCCAGAAGGACTGGGAGGTCAACGACCCCTCCGAGCTGTCCACCGTGCTGGCGACCCTCGATGAGATCCGGGGCGGGTTCAACGGCTCCCAGAGCGGTGGCAAGCGGGTGTCACTGGCGGATCTGGTCGTCTTGGGCGGGTGTGCCGCCATCGAGCAGGCGGCTCGCAACGCCGGCCACGACATCGAGGTTCCGTTCTCGCCGGGACGGACCGACGCCTCGGCGGAACAGACGGACGCAGAGTCGTTCTCTGTGCTCGAACCGACCGCCGACGGGTTCCGGAACTACCTGCGTAACGGTGATGGGCGCCGGCCCGAGACGCTGCTTGTCGACCGGGCCAGCCTGCTGTCGCTGACCGCGCCGGAGATGACGGTGCTGGTCGGCGGCCTCCGCGTGCTGGGCGCCAACTCGGCGGGGTCCTCGCTCGGCGTGCTCACCGACCGGGTCGGGACGCTGACCAACGACTTCTTCGCCAACCTGCTCGACATGGACACGATGTGGCAGGTGTCGGACACCGAGCACGTCTACGAGGGCCGTGACCGCGCGACGGGGGAGGCGAGGTGGACGGCCAGCGCGGTGGACCTCGTATTCGGCTCCAACTCCCAGCTTCGAGCTATAGCTGAGGTTTATGGTGCGGACGACGCCGGGAAGAAGTTCATGGAGGACTTCGTGGCGGCGTGGAACAAGATCATGAACCTCGACCGCTTCGACCTGTCCTGAGCCCTGCGACTCGACTTTCGCGTCTGTCCCAGGAGTGCGGAGTCGGGTGAACCTCCGGACCGGATCGGGACACACCGAGGCCAGTTGAACGGGAGGGGTCCACCCACCGTCCGACAGCCGGTCGTCACGGACTTGCGGAGTGTCGGGTGGTGTGGAACGCTGGATAGATGGCGCGTATCGAGGTCATTCCCGACGATTCCTGGGATGGTGAGCTCGGCGATCTCTATCCACGGGTCGTCGATCCCGCATACGGGCGGGTCGACAACATCATGGCCGTGCACTCGCTCAACCCCCGCGGCATGGCTGCGCACCTGCGCCTCTACGAGTCGGCGATGGCCGGCACCGCGACCCTCCGCAAGGTCGAGCGGGAGCTCATCGCCCTGGTGGTGAGCCTCGAGAACGACTGCCACTACTGAGTCGTCCACCACCGGCGCGGTCTGCGCCGCCTGATCAAGGACGATGAGCTGGTCGAGGCGATCGAACAGGACTGGACAGCCGCCGACCTGTCGCCCAAGCGGCGGTCGATGCTGAGGTTCGCCGTCAAGCTGACCACCACGCCCGCCGCAATGGACGGAGCGGACGTAGAGGCCCTGCGATCGGCCGGTTTCTCCGATCGTGACATCCTCGACATAGTCGAGGTGGTCGGCTACTACGCCTACGCCAACCGGGTCGCCGACGGTCTCGGCATCGAGACCGAATCCTGGATCCCCGACTGACCCACCCGGAGCCGGCAGGCGCGCTCGTTCCCCCGCCGGCAGCAGGAACAAGATCCGGGGGCCTCGTTAGCATCGTTCGGTGATGAGCGCCGGAACCACCAGCCTCGGCCGCCGCCCGGCCGGAGTGCCCCTGGGGGACCGGTAGTGCTCGGCCGTCTCACCGATTTCGCCTGCAGCCGCCGCGGCAAGTGGGTGACGCTCATTGTCTGGCTGGCGGCCGCCGGCGCGCTGATCTCGCAGCTCCCGATGCTGGCGGACGCCAACGAGAACGAGCAGGCCCTCTTCCTGCCCAGGGACGCCGAGGCCACCCGGGCGTACCGGTTCGCCCAGGAACGCTTCCCGGCGGCCGGCACGCCGGTCCTGGTCGTGTTCCGCGAATCCGGGGGCCTGGGGCCTGCCGCCTACGCGGCGGCGGCCGAGCTGGCCGCCTGGCTGTCCGGCCCGGCGGCGCCGGACAACGTGGGCCAGGTTCTCAGCCCCGACCCGGTCATGGGGCAGAGGACCGGCCTGGTGTCGCCCGACGGCACCACCATGTACGTCTTTGCGGAGGTGGCCGGCGAGCCTGCCGACCCGGCCTTCCTCGACACGGTCCAGGCGATACGGGACCGATCGGCGGCGTTCGATCTGGGCGGCGTCGAGGTCGCCGTGGGCGGGCCCGGAGGCCTCATCGTCGACCTGGTCGGGGTGTTCACGCAGATCGACACGCTGCTCCTGGTAGTGACCGTCCTGCTGGTGCTGGTGCTGCTGGTGATCATCTACCGCTCTCCGGTCATGGCCGCCATCCCGCTGCTGGGGGTGGGGCTGGTCTTCCAGATGGCCGGGGCCATAGCGGCCTGGTACGCCCTCCGCTTCGGGATCCCCATCTCGGGGCAGACGACCGGCATCATGACGGTGGTCCTCTTCGGCACCGGCACCGACTACGTGCTGTTCGTCTCGGCGCGTTTCCGGGAGGAGCTGACGCGCCATGACGACCGCCACGAGGCGATGAGGCTGACCATGCGCGGCGTCGGCGGCGCGGTCGCCTCGGCCGGGGCGACGATCCTGGTCGCGTGCGCGGCGCTCGGGCTCGCCACGCTGCGCTCCTACCAGGCGCTCGGCCCCATCATCGCGCTGGCGGTGGCGCTGATGATGCTGGCCGCCCTGACCCTCATTCCGGCGGTGCTGACCATCTTCGGCCGGCGCGCCTTCTGGCCCGCGCAGCCCCGCCTGCAGGCCGGCGCCACGGAGCGGACAGACTGGCGGCGCAGCGTCTACGGCCGGATTGGCGGGGTCGTTCTGGGCAGGCCAGTCCTGACCCTGGTCGTGACGGGGGTGGGCCTGGCGGTGCTGGTGGCGGGCCTGGTCCCGTTCCGGGCCAACTACGACCAGCTCGACCGGCTGCCGTCCAATACGGAATCGGTCCGCAGCTTCGAACTGTTGCGGGGCGGGTTCCCGGCCGGCGAGCTCTCTCCCACCCAGGTCTACGTCTCCCTGCCCCCGGGCGCCGGCGCCCTCGATCCTGCCGTGCTCGAGCAGCTGGATGTCCTCACGCTGGAACTCGCCGGCCACCCGGCCGTGGCCGACGTCTCCGGTCCGAGCAGACCGTTGGGGATACGGGGGCCGGACATCTCCCGACTGCCGGAGGGGAGCGGGCGCCGGTTCGTCTCCGCCGACGGGGGAGCAGGCCGTATCGAAGTGGTGCTCGTGGAGGAACCCTTCTCCGGGGAGGCCCTGGATGCGGTACCCGAGTTGCGGGCCCTCGCCCGCCAGCAGGCTTCGGCCCTGGGCCTGGCCGCCGGGAGCGTGCTGGTGGGCGGGGACACGGCCGAGGCCTACGACACCCGCACGGCGGGCAACAGGGATTCGGTGGTCGTGCTTCCCCTGATCCTCCTGGCCATCGGAGTGGTCCTGGCCCTGCTGCTGCGCTCGCTCATCGCCCCGCTCTACCTGATGGTGACGATCGCCTTCACCTACTTCGCGACGCTCGGGCTCGTGGTGGTGGTGTTCATCGTCCTGGCCGGCCACACCGGGCTGGGTCCCGCCGTCCCGTTCTTCCTCTTCGTGTTCCTGAACGCGCTGAGCGTCGACTACAACATCTACCTCATGTCGCGCATCCGCGAGGAGGCCCGGACGGCCCCGCTCAGGGAGGCGACCCGCCATGCCCTGGCGCGCACCGGGCCGGTCATCACCTCCGCCGGGCTCATCCTCGCCGGCACCTTCTCGGCGCTGATGACCCTGCCGCTCCAGGACCTGCTGCAACTCGGGTTCGGGGTGGCGATCGGGGTGCTGATGGACACCTTCATCACCCGCACCCTGATAGTTCCGGCCGTGGTCTCCCTGCTGGGCCGGTGGAACTGGTGGCCCTCCCGGATCACGGCCTGACGGCGCCGGCCCGGCGGATCGGCCCATCAGGCAGGGGGTTTTCTCCCCTTACTCGCCCAGGCCGGCGATCCACGCGTCGAACAGCTGGTAGGAACCCTCGTTCAGCTCCGCCCGGGCGTCCTCCATGCCGACCGCGAACTCCTCCGGGTTGCTGCCCGCCCGCTCCACCATCCAGCGGGCACCGTGGTTGGCCCACCTGTTGGCCGCGGAGTTGTGCGCCTCGGGATGGAACTGGATGGCCAGCGCCGACCCCAGCTCGAAGGCCTGGGGATACCGGTCGGACCGGGCCAGCAGCACGCTGCCGGGAGGCAGGTCGAAGGTGTCCTGGTGCATCTCGAACACCCTCCGTCCGGCCACTTTCGACACCACCGGGTGGCGGTAACCGGCTTCGGTGAGCTTCACCGGGACCGCGCCGACCTCCGGACGGTCGGCCAGATAGGCCCGGCCCCCCAGGGCGGCGGCCAGCAGCTGGGATCCGAGGCATATCCCCAGCACGGGAACGTCCCGCTCCACCAGCTCGCGCACCAGGCGCATCTCGTCGACCAGGTAGGGAAACTCGTCCGTGTCGTAGGCGCCCATGCGGCCGCCAGTCATCACCAGGACGTCCACGTCCTCGGCCCGTGGGAGCGGGTCCCCGTCGATCACAATGATCTCCTCCCACTCCATCCCGGCATGCTCCAGGCGCTCGGCCAGCCTGCCCAGGGACTCGTGGGTGTGCCTGATCACCACCATCCTCCCCATCGGCCGGAGTCTATCGCGCCGCCGTGGAGAGTCAGGACCGATGGTTGCACCCGGCAGGAGCCGGGATCGGCGGTCACGGAGCCTCGGAGGCGTCATGCTCCCTGTGATTCGAGACCTGGCATTGATTCGCCCTTGGGTCAATTGGGGCCGGTGGGAAGTATCATGAGCCGGGTCCCGAAGACCGGGGAGAATCAGTGACAGCAGCCGAGCGTTCCGCCTCCCTCAGCCGGCGCCGGCCGGCCCTGGTGGGGTTGGTCGCGCTCGCGCTGGTGGTCGCCGCGACTTCTCCGGCGCCGGCCGCCACCGGCGCCGTCGGAGGCTTCACCGACGTGCCGGAGGGCAACGTGCACGAGCCAGCCATCAACGCCCTCGCGGAGATGGGCCTGTTCGAGGACACCCTTTGCGAGGACGGCCTCTTCTGTCCCGGCGACCCGATGAAGCGGTGGGTGATGGCCGTCTGGCTGATCCGGGCGCTCGGTGGCGAGGTCACCACGACCGGGTCCTCCCGCTTCGCGGACGTCGACGCCGCCTCGTGGTGGTCCCCCTACGTGGAGGAACTCGCCGACCGGGAGATCACCAAGGGATGCAGAACTGAACCGCTCCGCTATTGCCCGGACGGGACCGTAACCCGGGCCGAGATGGCCAGCTTCCTGGTCCGCGCCTTCGATCTCGAACCCGCCGAGTCGTCGGCCGGGTTCACCGACGTGGACGTGGGCAGCATGCACGGAGCCGACATCGACGCCCTGTTCGCGGCCGGCGTCACCGCCGGCTGCGCGGACGATCCGCTCCGCTACTGCCCCGGCCAGTCCGTCAAACGGGGCGAGATGGCCACCTTCCTGCACCGGGCATTGCTGAAACAGCAAGAGGAGGCCGGGATCAGCGACGATGTCCCAGATGTCAGCCTGACCGACGTTTCCACCGGCGACACCGTGGAGCTCCGGTCGCTGTTCACCGGCGACAAGGCGGTCATGTTCTGGTTCTGGGCCGAGTGGTGACCCACTTGCCGGGGGCACGCCCCCGAGGTCGAGCGGTTCGCTCGAGAGAATGCCGACAAGGTCAACGTGGTGGGCATCAACCCGCGGACATGGAACAATCTGGGCGAGGCTAGGAGCTTCGTGAGCACGTACCGGCTCACCTTCACCAACCTCTGGGACAGCTCGGATACCGTCCGGAGGCACTACGGCAGCCCCTACACGTCCAGGGCGCTCCTGGTCGACAAGCACGGCAACCGGGTGGAGCAGGCTCCCAGCCTCTTCTCCACCAGCAGGTTCCAGAGGCTGGTGGACGGCCTGGACTAGCGGCCCATCGGTTGCCGGTGGGGAGGGAATGTCGGGAGAAGGCCCCGGCCGGGCCTACCGGCAGGCAGGAGTGCCCGGAGCCGTTGGTCCGCCGGGTCGGGCAACCGGAAGGGCTTGCGAAACCGGCTCGATCCGCCTCACCTGTTTCTTATGTATATCTGCTTGTGCCCACCGAGTATCCGCTCTTCAGTCCTGAACTTGTCGGGCCGGGACTTGATGAGAGGGGACAACCGCGAGTGCCCGTAACTGCGGTAGTCGAACGCGGGGTCCAGCTTCCGTATCTGGCTCCCGACCGCCCCGATGTTGGCCCAGCCGTCCTCGTCAAGAACAGCCTCTATGGCTCGCCTAGCGGTCACGATCCATTTCGTGGGACCCGGAGATTTGTCCTGGTTGGTGGCGGGCTGCTCGGGCGCCTTCAGGTTCTCGGTGTAGACGAAGATCTCGCATGCGTTGACCAGAGAGTTCGGCGTCTGCCTCTGGCCTATACCCATGACGAACAGGCCCTGTTCGCGGATTCTCGTGGCCAGGCGGGTGTAGTCGCTGTCGCTGGAGACTATGCAGAAGCCGTCAACGGATCCGGCGTGCAGCAGGTCCATCGCATCGATGATCAAGGCACTGTCCGTAGCGTTCTTACCCACCGTGTAACGGAACTGCTGTATCGGCTGGATGGCAAAGGTCTGCAGACCCTTCTTCCACGAGGACATTTGAGGCAGCGTCCAGTCCCCGTAGATGCGCCGGGTCGTCACGATCCCGTACTTGGCGACCTCGGCCAGGATGTCCTCTATGAGAGAGGGCTGCGCATTGTCGCCGTCGATGAGCAGTGCTATCTGGCCCGAGCGTGATGCACGCCTTGCCATGTACTGAGCATCTTCCTGGGTCACCTTGGTTGATTCTCCTTACTGAGGGAGTTCAGCCTAGATATCGCTGCCGCTAGGCGCCGGCACGTCCCTACTCGGGCCCTACTTGGGCGCCATCCTGATCCCGCCGTCCATGCGGATGGTCTCGCCGTTCATGTACCGGTGGGTGACCAGGAACATCACCACCTTGGCGTACTCGTCCGGACGGCCCAGGCGCTTGGGGTGGAGGACCTGGCGGCCCAGCGACTCCTTGGCCGGCTCGGGCAGGCCGGCCAGGAGGGGGGTGTCGATGATCCCGGGGGCGATGGTGCTGACCCGGATCCCCAGAACGGAGAGATCCCTGGCGATCGGCAGGGTCATCCCCACGATCCCGCCCTTGGACGCCGAGTAGGCGGCCTGGCCGATCTGGCCGTCGTAGGCGGCCACCGAGGCCGTGTTGATGATGGCGCCCCGGTCGTTGTGCTCGTCGGGCTCGTTCCCCATCATCGCCGAGGCGGCGACCCGGATCGTGTTGAAGGTCCCCACCAGGTTGATGTCGATCACCTTGCGGAACTGGGCCAGGGAGTGGGGGGTCCCGTCCCGGGCGAGGGTCCGGCAGGGCGGTCCGATTCCGGCGCAGTTGACGACCACCCGTATCTCGCCCAGCCCGGCGGCCGCGTCGACCCCGGCCACCATGTCATCCTCGCTGGTCACGTCACAATGGGCGAAGATGCCGCCCAGCTCGCCGGCGACCGCCCCGCCGAGGTCGTCGTTGACGTCGAGGATCGCCACCTTCGCGCCCTCGGCGGCCAGCGCCCGGGCGGCTGCCGCCCCGAGGCCCGAAGCCCCTCCGGTCACCACCGCCACAGCTCCGTTGAGGTCCATACCGTCCTTCCTTGCCTTCCTGCCTGCTGCGCCCGACGCTACCCGGCCGTAGGCCAGACCGGAAAGTCGGCACGGCGGTTCTTTGGGTGCCTTGGCCTCGATCCGGGACGGAGCACCGGATTCTGCGGGCTCGATGCCATCATGGTGCGTGGCCAGGACGCGACCGGAGGATTCGAGGCGTGGCCGAACGCAGCACCAGACCCGATCAGGGCAACCGGACCCGGTCCTCGCGCGGGCCCGCTGGGGACAGGGGAGCGCGGCCACGGGACCGCACGGTCGTGTACACCGACGGTGCCTGTTCCGGGAATCCCGGACCGGGAGGATGGGCCTGGGTGATCCCCGGAGGCCGCTACCGGAGCGGCGCCGAGCCACACACCACCAACCAGCGCATGGAGCTGGCGGCCGCCCTGGACGCGGTGCGGACCATCGAAGGCGCGGTGGAGGTCGTGAGCGATTCGGCGTATGTCGTGAACTGCTTCCGGCAGGGCTGGTGGAAGGGTTGGCTCGCCCGCGGCTGGACGAACACCAAGAAGCAGCCGGTGGCGAACCGTGACCTCTGGGAGCCACTGGTCGACCTCTACCGGTCCAGGCCGATCACCTTCCGCTGGGTGAAGGGACACGGGGGCGACCGGTGGAACGACCTGGCCGACCGGTTGGCCGTCCAGGCGTCGGTGACCCAGCAAGGCGCCGAGGGCGAGGGTCAGCCACCTCCCGGCCATCTAGCCGCCCGCAGCCGGGGTGGCGAGTGGTCATGACTCCCCAGGCTCGCTCCGTACCCGTTCCCTGAGGCCTGCCCGGACACCGTGACGCATGCTGGATGGTCCGGCCCACCCAGAGAACGATCCTCCCCACCGAGGGTGGATCCGCCTCGGCGAAATCAACGGGGGACTGAACGTGTCACACCCCCGCGATACGTTGCCTGTCGCCAAGCACCTACACCGGCCTGAAGGCTTACATCGATCGGTCCGGCCGGCCCGGAGGGAACAAACAAGGCTTCATGGAGCGAACCGTCATGCCACCCGGCATCCAGCCGGGCATGGCCGACCACGCTCCAAGCCAAGGACAGGTGGTGGCGGGGGAGGGCCCGGTGCGGAGCACCGGTTTTCGCGAGTTTTGCCCCGGGTCTCGGTTCTTGATGCACAGGGCACCAAATATGACGCCCTGATCCTCAGGTTCACCGCACCAGATATGACGCCCTGTGCCTTAGGTTGGTGGGTGGGGTGGGTGTGGCTCTGAACCTTAGGTTCACAGCGCGGTAGAGCACGTTCTGAGCCTTAGGTTCATGGCGCGGTGTAAGACGTTCGGATCCTGAGGAACGCAGCACCGTGGGTGACGTTGTCAGCCTCGAGAGCTGGGGTTTGCGAACTTGAGGCGTAGGGCACCGCTGGTGACGCTCTGATCCTGAGGCTCGGAGCTTGGGGGACGGGGCCGGGGGTTAGGGCTTGGTGAAGGACATCTCGCGGCGGAACTTTTTCCAGTCGCCGACCTTTGTGGACCAGAGGATGTCGGTGATGATCGACACCACGCCTATTACCACCAGGAGGATCGTGGCCCAGGTGGGGACTCCGGCTATCAGGGCGGCGGGGAGGAGGGCGAAGGGCAGGACCTTGGTCATCAGGGCGCCGGAGGCGTGCATCCAGGCCCGCCGCCTGGCATCGGTGGTCAGGTAGGTGGCGTAGTCGGTCTTAACGCCCGGCTGCGGTCGAGCGATAGTGCCGATGAACCAGTGGGTGAAGCGTATCCCCGCCAGCCGGCCCACCACCAGGTGGGCCAGGCCGTGGGTGGTCACCAGCATGACGCCGGCCCCGGCCAGGAGGAGCAATCCGTTCCACGGATCGGGCGTGCTGTATGCCAGGCCGACCAGCACCAGCCCCACCACAGTTCCCACCAGGGCGGAGAGGGTGCCCAATCCGAGGGGGACGGTGAGCATTGCCCACCGCTCGAAGGCGGTGCGATCGATGGCGGCGATCCGCCCGGCGAACTCCATCGCCAGGTCCGGGCTCTGCTTGGCGGCGGAGACGACCTTCCAGAAGCCCGATCCGGCCAGCCCAGCCGCGGGGTCCGAGTCGAACTGCTCCTCGACCGTGCTCAATGCCGTTTCGGCCTCGCTCCGCTCCATGTCCGATCTCCCCGGCTGCGGCCCTTCCGATGCTAATTGGAAGCGCCTGCTAGCTGTGCTGTCCCGGCAGGTCACGGTCCGGCCCCGAGAAAGGTATCCCCTCAACCCAGGCCGGTCAGGAACGCCGGGTTCTCCTTGGTCATCTTCTCCAGGGCGCCGTAGTCCACACCCTCATCAAGAAGCGAGCGGAGAAGCATGCGCATCCCCTCCGGATGCGGCGGTCCCGAGGCCTGGCCCAGATCCGAGCTGAGGATCAGCCG
Source organism: bacterium (assembly GCA_028820935.1). Lineage (NCBI taxonomy): Bacteria > bacterium. The sequence goes on from JAPPHZ010000021.1 coordinate 63,206, forward strand.
CTCTCCGGCATGGGCTTCGATGATCGGAGCCAGCTCCGCCGGGGTCTGCTCGCCGAACAACTCCGACACGCAGGTGACGGCGACGATCTCGAGGTAGGCACCGCATGCGACCAACTCCCGCTGGACGTCGAGGTCGTACTTGGTCAAGCTCAAGTTCACGTGGGTGACCAGCAGCCTCTCGAGTCCCACCCGGTTGGCCTCCGCGGCCACCAGGCGGGTCTCCTCGAGGCTGAGATGGCCGGTGCACAGGCACGCGCCCGCCTCGGCCACCAGCCTGATCACCGTCCTGGCGTCGCCGGTTAGGCAGCCGTTCCCATCGAGGACGGTGACACCCGGACCCGGGAGTTGCGGCTGCCGGCGGCCCAGTTGCGGGTAGTCCGGGGTTCCGTAGTAGTCATCGTGATGCTTCGAGTGGTTGGTGGGCATCCATACCACCCTGGCCCCGTACTGGAGGGCGGCCTCCACCACATACGGGTCGATGCCGCCGACCGAACGGTTCAGCACGATGGCGCCGATGGGGTCGATGCCGGGCATGGAGCGTTTGAGGTGAGCGGCGCGGTGGAACGTGGCGCTGTCATGGTCCTTCATGACGAAGCCGCGCATGCCGTAGTCGAGTGCCAAGCGGCCCAGGTCATGGTCCGTGATGGGGCGGGGAAACAGGGAGGGAGCGCTGTGGGCGTGCATGTCGATCGCTCCGCGGAGCAACTCCAGATCCCTTCGCTGCACGGATCGCCTCCTGCTTGCCCGTATCCGGCCGGTTCCTATCGGGCCGCGGGCTCCCGAGAAGGGGTCTCGGGGTGTCCGGCAACCCTCGCCGGATGCTACAGGGAGGCGTAGCGGCTCAACCCGAGTGAAGCGAGTAGCTGGTGCTACGACCCCGTGCGGAGCTTCGGACGAGGATTCCGCGGTCTGCCAGGGCTGTTATGTCGCGCAGGGCGGTGTCCTGGGAGCATTTGGCTAGCTTCGCCCACTTCGAGGTGGTCAGCTTGCCCTCGAAACCGTCCAGGAGTCGGCCGAGAACCCTCCGCTGGCGCGCATTGAGCGGGACGCCTTCGACCTGCTGCCAGAAGCGGGCTTTGGTGAGCACGGATGCGAGGGTGGTCTCGGCTCCGTCGATGGCTCGGCCGAGGCACGCCAGGAACCACTCCATCCACTCCGTGATGTCCGGTGTTCCCTGCTGGGTTCGCTCGAGGATCCGGTAGTAGCTGCGGCGTTCCACCCGGATCTGCGATGACATGCTGTAGAAGCGTTGTGAGCTGTCCTCCGAGCGGGCGAGGGCCATGTCAGCAATCGCCCGGGCGATGCGTCCGTTGCCGTCGTCGAAGGGATGGATGGTCACGAACCACAGGTGCGCCATCGCCGCCCTGAGGATCTCGTCAGCATCCGAAGGCTCGTTGAACCATCTGAGGAAAGCGTCCATCTCGCTGTCGATCCGCTCCGCCGGGGGTGCTTCGAAGTGCACTCGCTCCTTGCCGATGGGCCCCGAGATCACCTGCATCGGTCCGGTACGGTCGTCACGCCAGCCGCCCACGATGATCGGTCGCATCCGGCTGCGCCCGGTCGGGAGGAGAGCGGCCTGCCAGCCCCACAGCCGGTCCACTGTCAGGGGCCGGTCGTAGTTGCCGGTCGCGTCCAGCATCATCTCCACTACACCCTCGACCTCGTCTTCCGCATGGCGGAGGCCGCCGATGTCCATGCCGAGGCGACGGCCGACAGCCGAGCGGACCTGTTCCAGGTCGAGCCGCTCACCCTCGATGTCGCTGGACTTGTGAACGTCCTGGGTCAGGGTCTCGAGTGTCGCCTCCTGCCGGAGGTCGTGTCCCAACGACTGCATCCGGCCCACCAAGCGTCCCTGTCTGTAGCGGACAGAAGCCAGGTTGTCCGCCAACGTGTCCGCCCGCCAGCGGAGTCGGGGCCATCCCGGATACTCATGAATACATGATCGCCGCATAATGTGCGGTGAATGTAGCAAGTAATCACCGCAAATCAGGATCCCGAACTGTCCATCAGGGTATATGAAGCCCTTACCAGAGGCCCAGCAGGCGGCTGTGCCATTCGGCTATGTCGGGTGTCAGGCCGGAGTGTGCTCGAACCGTGGTTCCGAGCGCGGCGAGGGCCTCGGCGGTATCCGCTGCCGATGCCGCCAGCTCGGCGGGGTTGTGCGGTCCTCCAGGGTCGAGCGCGTTGACGATCTCGAATGTGTACAGGTTCACCATGGTCGGGGTGTGCGAGACGCAGGTCACCCTCCAGCGGCCGGTGGACGGGTCCTCCCTCACGGTCAGCCGGAGGATCATGCCGTCCTGGGTCCCGGGCTTGCCTCCCTCCCGCCGGGGGGACTGCCAGGAGATGAAGTTGCCCAGGCCGTAGGCGAGGTACTCGGCTCCGATCCGGTCCACGGGCTGCACCACATGGGCGTGGTGGCCGATGATCAGATCGATGACGGGGGTGGCGAGAAGGCGGGGCCCGAGATCGGTCTGGTATCGGTCGGGCATCCGCCTGAACTCGGTTCCCCAGTGCAAGGACAGGATGATGAAGTCGGCTCCGGCGGCCCGCGCCCGTCCGGCCTCCCGCAGGATGGCCACCTCGTCGATGATGTTGGCCAGGTGGGCGTTCTCGGGACGGAGCATTCCGGTGTTCAGCCCGTAGGTGTAGGAGAGGTGGGCCACGGTCGCCCCGTTCACCTCCAGCAGGTTGAGCGCGGCGCGCTGCTCGGGGGTGCGGGCCATGCCGGTGTGGGCGACTCCGACGCGGTCGAGGGCATCGATGGTGCCGGCCACCCCTCTCATGCCGGTGTCGAGGGAGTGGTTGGAGGCCAGCGAGCACGTGTCGTATCCCGCGTAGGCGATGGCATCGGCCAGGTGGTTGGGCACGCTGAACAGGGGGAAGGTGGACAGGTTCCGGTTGTCGGGCGACATGGGCGTCTCGACATGGCACACGGCCAGGTCGGCCGCCCGCAGGATCGGAGCTACCTGTTGGAACATCGGCGTGAAGTCCCACCCGTCGGCGGTGCGCGCCCGTCGGACTATTGGGCTGTGGATGAGCAGGTCCCCGGTGGCGGCGATCGTGAACGAGCGGGGACTGTCGCCGGCCGGAGCTGAGACGGCGGTCGAAGTTACCTCCACCGCCTCGGGCTGTAGCGGGGAAGTCGCTCCCGCACCCGGCCCGGTGACCATGGCAGCCAGGGCAAGCATCCCCACCAGAGCCGCGCCGGCCCGGCGTCCGTCCCAGGCGGGGAAGTTCTCCCGGTCCCTTGTGCGATTCGGCATCCTTGTGGAGGGTTGGTTGTAGGGGCTGTTGATGGTATGCGATCAGGCTGCGGCCCGTCGGTGGTGGTCGCGTGACCCGCCGTGCCGGATTGTCCCGGTAGCGGGGTAGCCGCCACAGGACGAGCGCTATGGCACGTGTTCGGATGCTTCCGCTTTTCAGGGCGGCGTTCATGGCCGGCGGGAGGGCATGGGCTAGCTCGGGGGGAGTCGAACGGTGACGGGGTCATCTTGTCCAAACCGATCACTTGCCACCGTGGTAGTGCCTCCGCGGGCCAGGATATGGGAGCGAAACTCCGAGCGATAGCTACCCTCGCCTGCTATGGAACCTTCCGATCTCGCCCTCATCACCTCGGTGTCCGACCCGCAGATCCACCCGGACGGCCACCGGATCGCCTTCGTCGTGACCACCATCGACCTGGAGAAGGACCTGTACAGGTCGGCAATATGGCTCTGGGACGGTGAGGCGCGCCAGTTCACCGGCGGGTCCAATGACTCGTCTCCGCGATGGTCGCCCGACGGCGGGACCCTCGCCTTCGTGAGGAAGGGCAAGGAAGAGAAGGACCCCACCCAGCTGGCGGTCATGCCCTCCGACGGCGGGGAAGCACGCGTGATCACCGACTTCGAACTGGGCGCCGGCGCGCCGGCATGGTCGCCCGACAGCAGCTCGATACTCGTTACGGGCACCCAGTGGCACGGGGAGTGGGCCGGCCTCGAGGAGGACGAACGGTCACGGAGACCCCGGCGGGTCACCGGGTTTGACGTCCGGCTGGACAATAGGGGCTGGTTCCACGACCGCCGGACCTACGCGTACCTGGTCGATCCTGGCGGCGAGAGTCCTCCGCGCCGGGTCGGCTGCTCCGACGAGCACGAGTCGGGGCCGGCCTGGTCCCCGGACGGCGCCAAGGTGGCCATGGTGACCAGACGCGACAACCCGCGGTCTCTCGAGAGCGGTTCCGAGGTGGTCGAGGTGGAGGTGGACGGGGGCGGAGAGACGCTGCGGGCCCGGCGGTCGGGTTTCGACTCTGTCGACTACGACCCGTCGGGCAACCTGTACGGCATCGGCGACCCGGTGCCGGACTACCCGTATGTCTTCTCCCTGTGGAGGCTCGACGAACCCGCTACCGACATCACCGGGCACCTGGACCGGAGTCTCAACGACCTGCTCACCTCCGGCGCCCTGGAGAGACCGATCTGGCTGGAGGACGGTTTCCTGGCCTCCATAGCGGACCGCGGCCGGGCTTCCGTGGTCGCCTTCGGCCCCGGCGGCGGCGTGCGGACGGTGCTGGGCGGCGACCGCTACATCACGGGCCTCTCGAGGGCCGCATCCGGAAGGATGGTCTTCACAGCTACCGATCCCACCTGCCCGGGCGAGCTCTACGAGCTGACCCCCGGCGGGGAGGAACGGCGCCTGACCGACTTCAACCGGGAGATGCGTGACTCCGGCGGACTGGTCGGTCCGGACAGCTTCGAGGTCGAGAGCGCCCCGGGCGTCGACGTGGACGCCTGGCTCTACGCGCCCGAGGGCGACGGCCCGTTCCCCGTGTTGCTCAACATCCATGGAGGCCCGGCCTCGGAGTACGGGTTCTACTTCTTCGACGAGTTCCAGGTCTACGTCTCGGCCGGCTACGCCGTGGTGGCATGCAACCCGCGCGGTTCGGAGGGCCGCGGCCACGAGTGGCTCCGGGCGGTCACCGGTGACGGCTGGGGCAGGGTGGATGTGGAGGACATCACCGCGGTGGTCGACGAGGCCCTGCGCCGTGACACGCGCCTCGACCCGTCCCGTATCGGGATCATGGGGGGGTCCTACGGAGGCTTCCTCACGGCGTGGACCATCGCCCGCGACCGGCGGTACCGCTCGGCGGTGGTCGAGCGGGCCCTGATCGACTGGGAGTCGTTCGGCGGTACGTCCGACATCAACCGTGACTTCGCGGGCCTGTACCTGCACCCCGCCACCGCCGCGGATCATCAGGCGCTGTGGGGGGCCAGCCCGCTCGCCACCGCCGGCGACATCACCACCCCGACGCTCATCATCCATTCGGAGGACGACCTCCGTTGCCCGATCGGCCAGGCCGAGCAGCTGTTCACCGCCCTTCTCCGCAAGGGGATCGACGTAGAGATGATCCGCTTCCCCGACGAGGGACACGAACTGAGCCGCAGCGGGGCGCCCCGCCACCGGGTGGAGCGTTTCGAGCACATCCTCGCCTGGCACGGCCGGTACCTCGGCCCCGAGTCCTAGCTAGAGAAGGGCCGCCGAAAGCCGGCCGGAACGGATTCTGAGGTCGGTAGTTGATCACGGTGATGGGCACAATGTACAAGAGTGATAAAGTGAATCCGCGTTCTGAAACCATGTTTGCCACTAAGCAAACTAGATTACATATCTAATAATGGATTAAGGCTTCTATAAGATATGTAGCGCTTCATGGCAGCTTCTTCTAGAATCGAGAGGGGAGGAGCGGGTGATTGGACTCACAACTCGTTGACTTGGGAGGGCTCGTCGCCGTGGTGGGCTTCCTCTGGGGGGTGATAGCTTGGTCGACGAAGGGCCTGAACCGGCGCCTTGACCACCAGGATGAGGTCTTGGCCGGGATGGATGCCCGCCTGACCCGGGTTGAGAACGGTCAGGTCGACTTGAAGACCGGTCAGGCGAGGTTGGAGGGGGAGGTGGCCGGGTTGAAGCAAGGTCTCCGTCAGACCAATTCCCGTCTGGACGGCATGGACTCCCGTTTGGACGGCATGGGTGGCACCATCATCCGGGTAGTGGCCGATCTCGGTGAGGTCAAGGGTGAGTTGAAGAGGATTGTCGCCAGGGAGAAGGTTACGGCAGGCGGTTCGTAGCCGGTCGCCGGTCAGCCGGCGCCGGAGACCGGCGATGGTTCGGGTCGGCCTGGCTCCGGGCCATTCGCGGGGAGGCGAACGGTCACGGTGGTTCCCCGTCCGGGTCCGTCGCTCGTCACGCTGACCGTGCCTCCGTGGGCCAGGACAATGGCCCTGGTGATGGCCAATCCCAGACCCGTGCCTCCTATCCCACGACTCCGCGAACCATCGGTCCGGTAGAAGCGGTCGAAGACGTGGGGCAGGTCTGCGGCGTCGATCCCGATCCCGTTATCGGCAATTACAATGTCCAGCCAACCGTTACTCTCGGTTCCTGCTTCGATTGCAACCCTGCCACCGGCCTCGGTGCACCGGGCGGCGTTGCTCAAGACGTTCCCCAGCGCCTGGCTCATGCGAACCCGGTCCATGTCGACCAGCGGGAGGTCGGGAGACGCCCGCAGCGACAACTCGACCTGCCGGGCCTGGAACCGCGGCCGCCAACGATCCACCTCAGCGCCCAGAAACTCGCGGACCGAGCATGGATGGAAGGTCACCCGCAGCTCTCCATGGTCGGTCTCGGCGAGCCAGTCCAGATCGGTGACCAGGCCGCGTAGCCGGTCCACCTCCCCGATGATGTGGTCGGAGGCGTCCTCCGGCGTCTGGAGGCCGTCCCGGAGACCCTGCGCCTCCAGCTGGATGACGCTGAGCGGGGTGTTGAGTTCGTGGGAGACATCGCTTATCAGGCGCCGGCGGAGCTTGCGCTGGGATTCAAGGGCCGAGGTCATCCGGTTGAAGGCGGCGCTCATCCTTCCCAGCTCGTCCGACGAGGTGACGGGAAGCCTGGTCGTGTCACCCTGGGCGATCGCCTGGGTCGCCTCCGTCAGCGCCGTCACCGGCGCCGTGATCCGCTTCGACAGCCAGGCGGCCAGCAGGATGCCGACGGCGGCGGTCAGCGCGCCGCCCGCCAGGATTATGTAGAGGACCGTGCTGAGAAACCCGTGGGACTCGGTCGACAGGAAGTCATGGCCGACGTCCACGTACACCCGGCCCACGGGTAGGCCTCTTTGTGGATCGACCACCGTCTCGCTCCGTCCTGCGAGATCGGGCGCAACGGTTCCGGGCGCCAACTCGGACAAAGTGTCCCTGACCACCCGTCCATCGGCGTCCGTGACGACCACCCTTACCGGGTCCTGGTGGAAGAGCTCTTCGGATTCGTGTTCACCTTGCTCGGACCCCTCGGTCCGCCGGGTTCCATCGACGATGTATCCGGCCTCCGACAGCGGCCGCTCGACCGTCTCCCAACCACCGGTGGCGGCGTACTCCCGGCCCAGGTTGCGGGCCAGCCGGCTCGCCTCGTCCCTGCCTATCCGGTCCACGAAGACATCGAGGCGGGCCTGGGTGGTGTAGTAGGCGATGCCGACGCCGACCACGATGGTCAGCACTATGACCAGGACGATCGAGCCCATGATTCGCGAGCGGAGCGACATCAGCCGTCCTCCACCACGAACCTGTAGCCGGCCCCGTAGACGGTCTCGATAGGCCCGCCGCCTTCCCGGCCGATCTTCTTCCGGAGGCGGGCGACCTGGCTGTCGATGGCGCGGTCGTACCCGTCGAAGTCGTAGCCGAAGGCCTGGCAGATCAGCTGGTAGCGGGTGAGGACCTGGTTGGGATGGCGCATGAAGGTCGACAGCAGGGCGATCTGGCCCTGGGTGAGGGCCACGGGCTCGCCGTCCACCGTCACGCTCCGGGTGGTCTCGTTGAGCGTGATGGGGCCGCGTGTCAGCACCTGCTGGACCCTGTCCCTGACGCGACGGAGCACCGCGCGGGCCCGGGCGACCACTTCCTCCGGGTCGAAGGGCTTGACGATGTAGTCGTCGGCACCGCTCTCCAGCCCGATGATCCGCTCGGCCGGCGTTTCTCGGGCGGTCAGCATGATTATGGGGACGTCCGACTCGCTACGCAGGATCCGGCAGAGCTCCACTCCATCCAGTCGGGGAAGCATCAGATCGAGGATCACGAGGTCGGGAAACAGGCGACGGGCCAGGGCCAGGCCGGTCTCGCCGTCATGAGCAACCTCAGCGGAGAACCCGGCCCGCTCGAAGTACACGCGGACCCAGTCGGCGATCCTCTCGTTGTCCTCGATTATCAGCACATTGCCGCTCACCGGTTAGCTCCAGCCTCCTTCCCCTCTAGCCGCCGCCGTGTTCTCCCTCGCCCTCGCTGCCGCCGCCGTGCTCTCCCTCACCCTCGGCGCCATGTTCCCCCTCGCCTTCTCCGCCACGGCCGTGCTCTCCGCCGCCTT